>JBEVHG010000052.1:0-7496 GCA_040511335.1 Mycobacterium sp.
CTTCACCGACGACGGCTTCGAAGCAGAGCGTTTCACCGCCGCTGGCTTCGCCGTCGTCCTCACCACAACAACAAGTATCTCAACGAATTACATGATTGTCACTCAATAACACGAAGTTCTTTAGTGCAGCTACGGTCGCCGCTGCCGCGTCGTCATGATGGATCCAACCGAGCAGACCCCCGCGGGCCACCGGTATTCCCCGCTTGGCCAACAGGGCGCGTGTCTCCTCGGCGTCGCCGCCGTAGAACATCCCGTAGCGCAACGCGATTCCGACCGGCGCGGTGAACGCCTGCTGCTCTCTCGCCAGCATCAAACTACAGCGGTGACGCGCCGCGCAGGTGCTCGAAGATCAGCGACGTCTGGGTGCCGGCGACATCGGCGTCGGCATTGAGGTTCTCGACGACGAACGACCGCAGATCGTCGGTATCGCGGGCGGCGACATGCAGGATGAAGTCGTCGGCGCCGGCGAGGAAGTAGACGTCCATCACCTGTGGCCGTCGGCGGATGTGCTGAATGAAGCTGCGGATCTTGCCGCGGGCGTTGGGGTGCAAGCTGACCGAGATCATCGCCTGCAGCGGTAAGCCGATGGCCGCAGGGTCGACATCGGTATAGAACCCACGGATCACGCCGAGTTCCTGCAGGCGGCGAAGCCGGCCATGACACGTCGACGGCGCCGACGGCATCGGCAAGAGCGCTGTTGGAGATGCGGGCATCGCCGTGCAGGGTGAGCAAGATGCGCCGGTCGACATCATCAAGATCGGGCTGCTGAACATCCTTCGGCCCACGAGGCATACGCGTCCTTGTTCCTGTTGCTTCTTCATTCACGCCGCGATGCTATTGAATCATCGTCATTTCATTGTTTATGTGTCGAAATTTCTTCACACTTCATAACAGCAGCATTACTTCTTCCAGAGGAGCGATCATGCGCGTCGGAATCCCGACCGAGATCAAGAACAACGAGTTCCGCGTCGCCATCACCCCCGCCGGTGTGGCCGAGCTGGTCCGTCGCGGCCACGAGGTGATCATCCAGTCCGGCGCCGGTGACGGCTCGGCCATCGCCGATCGTGATTTCAAGGCGGCCGGAGCCGAGATGATCAACACCGCCGAACAGGTGTGGGCCGAAGCCGACCTGCTGCTCAAGGTCAAGGAGCCGATCGAGCCCGAGTACCAGCGCATGCGCAAGGGCCAGACGCTGTTCACCTACCTGCATCTGGCGGCCTCCAAGCCCTGCACCGACGCGCTGCTGGCATCCGGCACGACGTCGATCGCCTATGAGACGGTCCAGACGGCCGACGGCGCGCTGCCGCTGCTGGCTCCGATGAGCGAGGTGGCGGGCCGCCTGTCGGCCCAGGTCGGCGCGTACCACCTGATGCGCACGCAGGGTGGCCGCGGCGTGCTGATGGGCGGCGTGCCCGGTGTCGCCCCAGCCAATGTCGTGGTGATCGGCGGCGGCACCGCCGGCTACAACGGCGCCCGCGTCGCCGTCGGAATGGGCGCCCACGTCACCATTTTCGACTTGAACATCGACAAGCTGCGCGAGCTGGACGCCGAGTTCGGCGGCCACATCCACACCCGGTACTCGTCGACCTACGAGCTCGAGGCCGCGGTCAGGGACGCCGACCTGGTGATCGGCGCGGTGCTGGTGCCCGGCGCCAAGGCACCCAAGCTGGTGACGAATTCGACTGTCGCGCAGATGAAACACGGCGCGGTGCTGGTCGACATCGCCATCGACCAGGGTGGCTGCTTCGAGGACTCGCGGCCCACCACGCACGACGATCCGACGTTCGCCGTGCACGACACCGTGTTCTACTGCGTGGCCAACATGCCCGGCAGCGTCCCGCGGACGTCGACGTTCGCGCTGACAAACGCCACCATGCCGTATGTGCTCAAGCTTGCCGACAAGGGTTGGCAGGCCGCCTGCCAGGCCGATCCGGCGCTCGCCAAGGGTCTGTCGACACACGACGGCGCGCTGCTGTCCGAACAGGTGGCCGTCGATCTGGGCCTGCCCTTCACCGACCCGATGACCGTCCTGGCCTGACCGGTCAGCTGGCGCCGGTGAGCGACGGCAGCACGAGCGCGGTGACTTCGCCGATCAGCGGCCGCAGATTCTCGGCCTTCGGGTCGTCGGTCTGTGACCGCGTCATGATCGACAACAGGATCCGCTGACCGTCGGGCCCGTAGGCGATTCCCACGTCATTGGTGCTGCCGTAATCGCCGCTGCCGGTCTTGTCGGCGCTGGTCCAACCGGGCGGCAACCCGGCCCGCATGCTCGACGTCTCATTGGCCCGCATCCAGTCCTCGAGCTGCTGCCGTTGCCGCGCACCGAGCACGTCACCGGTCAGCAGAGCGCGATACCCGCCCCCGAGCGCCTCCGGTGTGCTGGTGTCGCGCGGATCGCCGGGAATCGCCGAATTCAGTTCGGTTTCCCAGCGGTCCAGCCTCGACCGGTCATCGCCGATGCTGCGCGCGAACGCGGTAATCGCGGGCGGACCGCCGATCCTCTGGAGCAGCAGGTTGGGGGGCGATGATTCAACTGTCCCGGCGGCACGTGCTGCTCGGCGGGTTGACACTCGCTGCGGCGCCGATCAGCCTGCGATGGCCCGAAGTGGCTCCGGCAATGTCCTTTTCGATCGATGCGGACCGAGGACGGCGGCGCCGAACGGCTTGGTCAGCAGGCGGCGCGCCACCGCGTTGACCTCGTCGAGGGTGACGTCGTCGATCAGCGCAAGGGTGTCCGCGATGCTGCGGTGCTCGCCGTAGTTCAGTTCGGCGCGGCCGATGCGGTTCATCCGAGAGCCGGAATCCTCCAGCCCGAGGACCAACCCGCCGCGCAGCGAGCCCTTGGCGATCCGGCATTCGGATTCGGTGATGCCGTCGCGGGCCACCTGACCCAGCACATCGGTGGTCACCTGCACCACTTCGTCGAATCGCTCGGGCAGGCATCCCGCGTAGATGGACAGCGCGCCGCTGTCGGAGAAGGTGTCCACCGTCGAGTACACCGAGTACGCCAACCCCCGCGATTCGCGAATCTGTTGGAACAACCGGGAACTCAGGCCGCCGCCCAGCGCGGTGTTGAGCACCGACAGCGCCCACCGATGCCTCCAGTGCCGCCCGGGGGTCCGCACCCCCATCGACAGATGGGTCTGCTCGGAGTCGCGGTTGACCACGTGCAGGCTCGGACGGCCGCCCACCCGGCCGGCGCCCTTGCGCGGTGGCACCGGGGTGCGGCCGCGGACAAGTCGTGGCCCGAAGTGCTCGCGCACCAGCCTGACCACTTCGTCGTGATCGACGTTGCCGGCCACCGCGACGACCATCCGCTCGGGCGTGTAGCGGCGGACGTGGAACGAATGCAGCTGATCGCGCGTGATCGCCGAGATCGAGTCGACGCTGCCGATGACCGGTCGACCCACCGGGTGCACGCCGAACATCGCCGCCATGAACACGTCGCCGAGCGTGTCCTCGGGGTCGTCGTCGCGCATGGCGATTTCCTCGAGAACCACATCACGTTCGAGTTCGACGTCGGGGGCGGCGCAGCGACCACGCAACACCACGTCGGCCACCAAATCGACGGCCAATTCCAGATCGGTGTCGAGCACATGCGCGTAGTAGCAGGTGTGCTCCCTAGCGGTGAAGGCGTTCAGCTCGCCGCCGACCGCGTCCACCGCCTGGGCGATGTCGACCGCGGTGCGCGTCGGCGTCGACTTGAACAGCAGGTGCTCAAGAAAGTGCGCGGCCCCCGCGACGCTGCGCCCTTCGTCGCGCGAACCAACGCCGACCCACACGCCGACCGATGCCGAATGCACCGACGGGATGTACTCGGTAACGACGCGCAGGCCGCCGGGCAGTGTCGTGCGGCGCAGCGCCGCCGACGTTTCCGCATTCTCTGCGCCGCGACGCAGGGGCCGCGCCCCCGAATCAGCTGCTGGCGGTCGCGGCATCGGCGGGAGCCGGGGCGTCCGCCGTGTCTGCGGCGGCTTCCTCGACGACGAGGATCAGCGAGATCTTGCCGCGGTTGTCGATATCGGCGATTTCCACCCGCAGCTTGTCGCCGACCTTGACCACGTCCTCGACCTTCGCGATGCGCTTGCCCCTGCCGAGCTTGGAGATGTGCACCAGGCCATCGCGTCCCGGCAACAGCGACACGAACGCGCCGAAGTCGGTTGTCTTGACCACGGTTCCGAGGAACCGCTCACCGATCTTGGGCAGCTGCGGGTTGGCGATCGCGTTGATCTTGTCGATCGCGGCCTGCGCGGATGGTCCGTCGGTGGCGCCGACGAACACGGTGCCGTCGTCCTCGATCGAGATCTGCGCGCCGGTCTCCTCGGTGATCGCGTTGATGATCTTGCCCTTGGGGCCGATCACCTCGCCGATCTTGTCCACCGGCACCTTGATCGTGGTGATCCGCGGCGCGTACGGGCTCATCTCGTCGGGCGCGTCGATGGCTTCGGCCATCACCTCGAGGATCGTCAGCCGGGCGTCCTTGGCCTGCGACAGCGCACCCGCCCGCACCTGCGACGGGATGCCGTCGAGCTTGGTGTCCAGCTGCAGCGCAGTGACGAAGTCTTTGGTGCCGGCGACCTTGAAGTCCATGTCGCCGAACGCGTCCTCGGCGCCGAGGATGTCGGTCAGCGCGACGAAGCGGCGTTCCGTAGCGCCGTCTCCCCCTTCAATCTCGATGTCGTCGGACACCAGGCCCATCGCGATACCGGCCACCGGCGCCTTCAGCGGAACCCCCGCGTTGAGCAGCGCCAGCGTCGACGCACACACCGACCCCATAGAGGTCGAGCCGTTGGAGCCGAGCGCCTCTGACACCTGCCGGATGGCGTACGGGAATTCCTCGATGCTGGGCAGCACCGGGACGAGCGCCCGCTCGGCCAGCGCACCGTGCCCGATCTCACGCCGCTTCGGTGAACCGACGCGGCCGGTCTCGCCGGTCGAATACGGCGGGAAGTTGTAGTGATGCATGTAGCGCTTGGAGGTTTCCGGTCCCAGCGAGTCGATCTGCTGGGCCATCTTGATCATGTCCAGCGTGGTCACGCCCAGGATCTGGGTCTCGCCGCGCTCGAACAACGCGCTGCCGTGCGCCCGCGGCACCACGGCCACCTCGGCGGACAGCGCGCGGATATCGGTGATGCCGCGGCCGTCGATGCGGAAGTGGTCAGTCAGGATACGTTGGCGCACAAGCTTTTTGGTCAGCGATCGGAACGCGGCGCCGATCTCCTTCTCACGGCCGGCATATGTCTCGGCCAGCCGCTCGAGCACCTCGGCCTTGATCTCGTCGGTGCGGTCATTGCGCTCGGTCTTACCGGCGATGGTAAGCGCCTCCGAAAGCGCGTCGGTCGCCACCGAGGACACCGCGTAGTAGACGTCGTCGCCGTACTCGGGGAAAACGGGGTACTCGCCGGTCGGCTTGGCTGCACGGTCGGCCAGCTCCTGCTGGGCGGCGCACAGCGCGGCGATGAACGGCTTGGCGGCCTCCAGGCCTTCGGCGACAACGGATTCCGTCGGCGCCTGCACGCCACCGGCGACGAGTTCGACGACCTTGTCGGTGGCCTCGGCCTCGACCATCATGATCGCCACGTCACCATCTTCCAGCGCGCGGCCGGCCACCACCATGTCGAACACGGCACGCTCGAGTTGCTCCACGGTCGGGAACCCAACCCAGGTGCCGTCGATCAGCGCGACGCGCACACCGCCGACGGGCCCGGAGAACGGCAGCCCGGCCAGCTGGGTGGACGCCGACGCGGCGTTGATCGCCAGTACGTCGTACAGCTCGTTGGGATCCAGGCTCATCACCGTCACGACGACCTGGATCTCGTTACGCAGGCCGCTGATGAACGTGGGTCGCAGCGGCCGGTCGATCAGCCGACAGGTCAGGATCGCGTCGGTGGAGGGGCGGCCCTCCCGGCGGAAGAACGAGCCGGGAATGCGCCCCGCGGCGTACATGCGTTCCTCGACGTCGATGGTGAGCGGGAAGAAGTCGAAGTGGTCCCTGGGGTTCTTGCTGGCGGTGGTCGCCGACAGCAGCATGGTCTCGTCGTCGAGATAGGCGACGGCGGAACCGGCGGCCTGCTGCGCGAGCCGGCCGGTCTCGAAGCGGATGGTGCGGGTGCCGAAGCTCCCGTTGTCGATCACGGCGGTGGCTTCGAATACGCCGTCTTCAATTTCAACTACAGACATTTCAGTCCGAACGGCCTCTCTGGGTCATTGTTCAGCTGTTTCGCGTCGTCACGTTCAGAACGCTTAGCAGCCTCAAGATAACCACTGGCCTGGATGCGGCTACGGCCGTCGATCGAAGCGGCCGGAGAAACTTGCCCCGGCAGCCACTACCGAAGACCGCCCGATCAGGCGGGCCCTGATATGACACGCGGGAGCGGCACACGCGGATCTGCGAGTACCGCACCCAATGTTCCGGGCCGAAACGGCTCAGAACGTCCCTATGTTACACCGCAGCAACCGCCGGGCCGTCATCGCGACGTCCTGCTAAGACACGTCCTCCACGCACACCGTGAACTGACGTTCGCCATAGGCGTAGCCCAGCCCACTGGCGCATTGGTGCACGCCGGCGATGCTCTTGAGGATCTGGGTGGACAGGGTTTCAGCAAGACGGCGTCAGCGACGCAGGCCGAGTCGGTCGATCAACGAGCGGTACCGCTCCACGTCGACCTGGGCGACGTATTTGAGAAGACGACGCCGCCGGCCGACCAACAGCAGCAGGCCCCGCCGCGAGTGGTGGTCATGCTTGTGCGCCTTGAGGTGCTCGGTCAGGTCGCCGATCCGCTTGGTCAGCAGCGCGACCTGGGCTTCGGGAGAACCGGTGTCGGTGTCGTGCAGGCCGTACTGGCCCAGGATTTCCTTCTTTTGTTCGGCAGTGAGCGCCACGAAATAACTCCATCAAATCGGTCCGCGATCAAAAGTCGTGGGCGCGGCCACCGCGAACTGCAGCGCACGCCGGGTCGGCGAGAAGTCTAGCAGCGATGCACCGTGGCGGCAGAATCGCTACTGAGCGGCCAGGATGGCGCGGGCACGATCGGTGTCGCCGTCCATCGCCTCCACCAGACCGGCCACCGAGTCGAACTTCTCCTGGCCGCGGATGCGGGCGACGAAGTCCACCGCGACGTGCTGGCCGTACAGGTCTGCGGTGGTGTCCAAAACGAAGGCCTCCACGGTGCGGGTGCGCCCGGAAAACGTCGGGTTGGTGCCGACCGATACCGCGGCCTGATACCGCTCACCGGGGATGACGGTGCCCATCACCGGGCCGGGGCCCAGCACGGTGAACCACGCGGCGTACACCCCGTCGGCGGGGATCGCCGAGTACATCGGCGGGGCCACGTTAGCGGTGGGAAAACCCAGCACCTTGCCGCGGCCGTCGCCGCGGACCACGACGCCCTCGACGCGGTGCGGCCGGCCCAGCGCTTCGGCCGCGGCGACGACATCGCCGGCGTCGACGCAGGACCGGATGTAGGTGGAGGAGAACGTGACGGTTCCGTCCTGGT
>JBEVHG010000053.1:0-6897 GCA_040511335.1 Mycobacterium sp.
GATCTGCGGACCATCATCGAGAAACAGACCGAACCCTGGGGCATCCAGGTGCGGGTGGTCGAGATCAAGGATGTGGAGATTCCGGAGTCGATGCAACGCGCGATGGCGCGCGAGGCCGAGGCCGAACGGGAGCGTCGCGCGAAGGTCATCAACGCGCGCGGCGAACTACAGGCGTCCGAAGAACTGCGCCAGGCCGCAGAGACGCTCTCGAAGAACCCCGCGTCGCTTCAACTGCGTTACCTGCAAACATTGTTGGAGCTAGGCGCGGATCAGAACTCGACGGTCGTCTTCCCGCTTCCCGTCGACATCATCACCCCCTTCCTCAAGCACCCCGAGATGCTCGAGGGCATTGTTAGCTCCATGAACAACAGCGGTTGAGTTTTATCACAATTCACCCCGGCAGCACCGTACCGCCCGGCCACCTACGACGGAGAAAACAGGCCAGTCGCGACGGTTGAAAAGTGGGCCACCCGATCACGATTGGATGCGCGTTCCGAGATGGGCCCCGATCACGTTCCCAGCCCCTCGTGCATAGCACACTCGACCAGCACGCGAAAAGTTTTCATCCGGCCCCCGAGGGCTGGCCCGCAGGAGCTTACTACCGCAGCTCGGCGATCACCTTCGCGAACGCTTCGGCGTGCGGCTTCTGAACGATGATGTAGGTGACGCCGTAGTTGTCGCGATATCCGCGCAGGGTTGCCGCCATGTCCTGCGTCGACCCGGACAGCACGCCGGGCGTTCTCAGCAACTGTTCGTCGCTCAGCGCCGGCAGGAACCGGCGGGGGATGGACAAGTTGGGCATGCCCGAACCGTCAAGTGGCAGCGCCGTGATCGCGATATTCAATTCGAGGTCGTCGAAGCGATCTGGCGCGGCCTTGCGGACGAAATCGATCCGTTCGGCGAGCGGATCCTCGGCTCCGTCGGCGGGGTCACCACCGGTAAGGCCGATGATGTGTGCGCGCCGCGCAGCCACCGTCAGCAACCGGTCGCCGTTGCCGGCGATGAGTATCGGTACATCGGGCAGGTGCTCGCTCATGTACTCGGTCACGTGGTCCAGGTGCTCGACGCGCTGCCGTGCCATCGGGTAGGGCAGCTCGGCGGCCTCGAACTCCTCGCGCACATAGCCCGCACCCAACCCCAGCTCGAATCGGCCCCCGCTCAGGTCCCGCAGCGCGCCGACGTCTCGGGCCAACAACGCCGGTTTGTAGAAGCCGGCATTGAGGACGAAGGTCCCGACCCTCAGGGTGGTGGTGGCCGTCGCGGCCGTCATCAAAGTGGGAAACGGCGCCGGAGCGCCCAGATGGTCGGGGACGTCCAGGACATCGAAGCCGAGATCCTCGGCCCGGCGCGCCGTTTCCTGCACCCGCGCCTGCGACTTGGCCGAGCGCAGGCCCAATCCGAACCGGAAATCCTTGACCATCACCCGATGGTAGGAGCGGGCGCTGACGGCAGGTTTGGCGCGGGCTGGGGGCGGGCAATCTGCTCGGGCACACTCCGCACCGCGGGCGGAGTCCGGTAAGCAAAGGAGCCACCCCCGATCCGGCCCGTCGCGAGAGTCGCTCCGACGGGCCGGGCGGCTCAGCCCATGACCAGCCATCCCACGGTGGGCGTCGAGGAGGAGTTCCTTCTCATCGACCCGGAATCCGGCGAGCCAATCGCCCGCAACGAAGCGGTCGCCGACCGCGCCGCCACGCACGGCGTCAAGCTGCAGCTCGAGCTGACCAGCTGCCAGATCGAAACCACCACGGACGTGATGAGCGGCAGCGACGAGCTGCGCGCCGAGCTGGCCCGGCTGCGGCGCATCGCCGCCGACGCCGCGGAAGTCAACGGCGCGCAGCTGCTGGCCGTCGCGCTCCCGCCGACCGTGCCGCACGAGTTCCCGATCACGGACACACCGCGGTACCGCGAGATCGCCGACAAGTTCGGCATGATCGCCCACGAGCAGGGCATCTGTGGATGTCACGTGCACGTGGCGGTGCCGAGCCGCGAGGTCGCGATTCGGGTCAGCAACCGGTTACGGCCGTGGCTGCCGCTGCTGCTGGCGTTGACCGCGAACTCAGCGGTGTACCGCAACGCCGACACCGGCTACGCCAGCTTCCGCAGCCTGCTGTGGGCGCGCTGGCCGAGCGCGGGTCCGCCGCCGCACTTCGACTCCGCCGACGAATACGACGCGATGGTGGCGATGCTGCGGCGCGCGGGCGCGGTGCTCGACGACGGCATGGTCTATTGGGACGTCCGGCCGTCGGCGAACTTGCCGACGATCGAGGTGCGCGTCGCCGACGTGCCCGCCACGGTGGCCGAGACGGTCCTGCTGGCAACGCTGATCAGGGCCAGTGTGATGACGGCGCTCGAGGATGAGCGACGCGGCGAAGGGGTTGCGCCACTGGCAGCGCACGCGCTGGATGCCGCGTACTGGAAGTCGGCCCGTGACGGCCTGGACGGCCAGGCGATCGACCTGGTGAACGGTCACGCCTCGGGCCCGGCGCGGGACCTGTTGGCGGGCCTCGTCGACCACGTCCGGCCCGCCCTCGAAGCGCTGGGCGAATACGACATGGCGCGCGCCGAGCTGGCCCGCATCGCCGAGGAGGGCAACGGTGCCATGCGGCAACGGCGGGCGTGGCGGCGCCGGGGCGAGGTGGCCGACGTGATCGCCGAGGCGGCGACGGCCACGCTGTCGGACACTTAGCTCAGCTGCAGTTCGGCGAAGATCGGGGTGGTCGGCTGCGCGGAACCGCTGCCCGGTTCGACGGTGAACGCCAATGTCTTGGAATCGCCCAGATCGGGTAACACCGCGGTGGTCGACGGCGCGACCGTCTGGGTGTCCATCGTTCCGGCGGAGTGCGGGCCGGTGTCGTCGATCAGCCACATCTGGTACACCGTGCCCGGTGCGGGCGGCGGGACATTGTTCATCACCAGCACCCCGGCGTCCTTCTCGCGGGAGAACACCACGGTGGCGGTGCCCCCTGACGGGATGTCGCCCGATACGGTCCGCACGTCGGGCGCGGCGAACACCTGCTCCGCGGTCGACGGCGTCGCCGCCGGTCGCATCGCCAACCCGACCCCGAGGGCGCCGAGCCCGATCACCAACGCCGCCGCGGCGGCCAGCACCGTGTTGCGCCAGCGGGCCGCCCGCGGGCGCAGCTCGCGCACGTTATCGGTGGTCACCGTGGCCAGCACCCGGTCCCGCAGGTGTTCGGGCGGATCGGCGGCGGTGGCGGCCGATATCACCGCCATCGTTTCGCGCACCACCCGGACCTCCTCGGCGAAGGCCCGCGACACGTCAGCCGGTGCGGCGGCCAGCCGGCGCTCGATATCGGCGAGCTCGGACTCGGGAACGGCGTGCAGCGCATACGGCGTGGCCATCGCCATCAGGTCGGGATCCATCGGTGCGGTCATGACAGCCCCAGACAGTTGCGCAGCCCGCGGATGGCGTCGCGCATCCGCGATTTGATGGTGGCCAGGTTCGCCGACAACCGTTCCGATACCTGGGCGTAGGTCAGCCCGTCGTAGTAGGCGAGCTGGATGGCTTCCCGCTGCACATCGGTCAGCGAGTCCAGGCAATCGACGACCTGGCGTCGCTCGTCGCGCAGGATCACCGACTCGGCGACGTGGTCCACCGGTGGATCGACGTTTGCGGCTCCGTACCGGGATTCGCGTTGACTGGCGGCCTGCTCCGAGCGCACCCGGTCCACCGCGCGGCGGTGTGCCAACGTCAACAGCCACGCCAACGGCGAGCCCGCGGCCGGGTCGTAGCTGCCGGCGCTGCGCCATACCTGCAGGTAAATGTCCTGCGTTGTCTCCTCGCTGTAACCGGGGTCGCGCAGCACGCGGGTGACCATGCCGAACACCCGGGCCCGGGTGCGGTCGTAGAAGGTGGCGAACGCGTCGACGTCGCGCTGTGCCACCTGACGCAGCAACTCGTCGAGGTCGGCGGTCACGAGCGGTAGCCTATCCGCAGCCGCGAGCGCCGTCATGGTAATCGCAATCTGGGCGGTCTCGGCACGAAAAACGATGTGCGAGCGCGATATTCGTTGAAGCCAGGGCGGTCGGCCATGTACTTCTCGGTGCGCCGTGCGCCGGTGGCGTAGACCAGGAAGTAGCTCATCAGCAAAGGTGAGGCCACCGTCGACAACGACAACCACCCGGTGATGGTCACCAGCCACAACCCCCACCACACGCACGCGTCGCCAAAATAGTTGGGATGCCGCGTCCATGCCCACAGGCCCCGGTCCATCACCACGCCTTTGTTCGCCGGGTCGGACTTGAAACGCCGCAACTGGTGATCGCCGACGGCCTCGAACGCTACGCCGACACCCCACAACACCACACCGGCGATCAACACCGGCCACCACGCGGCCGGAGTCGGCCCTTGCACTGCCGAGAGTTGCAGCGGCAGCGAGACAAACCAGGTGGCCGCCGCCTGGATCGCGAAGATCCTGCGCACGACGTGGCCTGCCGAGAAGTCACCGTCCAGCAGATCGCGGTAACGGGGATCCTCGCCCTTACCCGCCGACTTGACGTACATGTGCCAGGCCAGCCGCAGGCCCCACACCGAAACCAGTGCCAGCAGCAGGATCCGGCGGAACAGGTCGCCGGTGCCCAGCGCGGCGGCGACCGCGGCCACCGCGACGAACCCCAAACCCCACGCGACATCGACGACGTTGTACCGGCCGATGCGCCGCCCGATGGCGAACGTGATGCCGTGCACCACAACCAGGATCGCCAGCGACGCAACGGAGACGACGACGAAGTTCATCGTCCACCTCCGGTAGGTGCGAAGCTCCACTGGTACACGTCGAGATATCCGCTACGGAAACCCGCCTCGGAGTAGGCCAGGTAGAGCTCCCACATCCGCTGGAAAGCGTCGTCGAAACCCAGCGCCGCCACCGCATCCCGGCGCTTGAGAAACCGTTCCCGCCACAGCCGCAACGTTTCGGCGTAGTGCGGACGCAGCGACAGCATGTCCACGGTGCGCAGCTGCGTGTGCCGCTCGGTGATCCCGACGATCGCCTCGGTCGAGGGCAGCAGCCCGCCGGGGAAGATGTACTTCTGGATCCAGGTATACGTGTTGCGGGTGGCCAGCATTCGGTCGTGCGGCATCGTGATGGCCTGGATCGCCACCCGCCCGCCCGGCGCCACCAGGCGTTCCAGCGTCTGGAAGTACGTGGGCCAGAACCGATGTCCCACCGCCTCGATCATCTCCACCGACAGCACGGCGTCGTAGCGACCGTCGGTCTCGCGGTAGTCGCGAAGCTCGATTTCAACCCGGTCGGCCAATCCGGCGGCCACCACGCGGCGCTGGGCCAGGCGCTGCTGCTCGGCCGACAACGTGACCGAGCGGACGTGCGCGCCCCGTGCAGCGGCGCGGATGCACAGCTCACCCCATCCGGTTCCGATCTCCAGCACGCGGCTACCCGGTCCCACCCGAGCCGTGTCCAGCAGCCGGTCGATCTTGCGCCGCTGCGCGTCGGCCAACCGTGCCTGGGTTGCCGGTAGCGTCTCGAACAGCGCGCTGGAATAGGTCATCGTCTCGTCGAGGAACACGGCGAACAATTCGTTGGAGAGATCATAGTGCTCGGCGATGTTGCGTCGGGCCTGCGCGGGGCTGTTGTGCTGTGAGAGCGGAGGCCGAACGACGGCGAAGCGCCGAAGCCGTTGCAGCGGAACGGGAACCAGGTCGGCAACCGACTTGGCGAACTCGGTGATAAACCCGCCGAGGTCGTCGGAGCTCCATTCGCCGGCCATGTAGGACTCGCCGAAGCCGATCAGGCCGTAGCGGCCGATTCTGCGGGCCATCGCCTCCGGCCGGTGAATCACCATCGTCGGCAACGTGGGGTCGGCGGCGCCGACGACCGTGCCGTCGGGATACACCAGCCGGACGGGTAGCCGCGCCGCCGCACGGCGGAGCAGCCGATCGGCGATCGACCCCGACACGACGCCGAGCGGACCGTCCGGCACCCGCGTCACATCCGGCCAGCGCACGGAATCGACCGTGCTGCCGACTGTTCCGGCGATGTCAACGCTCACAGCTGCCCGACCCTTTCGCTTTCGGTCTCCTCGACTCGCGGCACCACCGGGACCCGGCGCAGCCACAGCGTGATGCCCTGCACCCGAATTCCCAACGCCCCCATCAGCGGTGCCAGCGGCGCCACCAGTTGCAGCCGCAGCACCTCGCCAACGCTGGCCGGTCGCCGTTCGCCGCGCAGCGTGGCGACGAACGCGGGCTGATTGTCGCGGTGCAGCGAGATCGTCACGTCGAGGCCGGCATCCGGCAGCGGCGCGCGCACCAGGTAGTAACCGTCGACCTCGTTGAACGGTGAGACGTAGAGCTTCTTCATCACGATCGCCGGCGTGCCGTCGTCGGGTGGCAGCAGATAGGCGTGCCGGCCGCCGTAGGTGTTGTGTACTTCGGCCACCACGTGTCGCAGCACACCGTCGGCGTCGTGGCACCAGTACAGGCTCAGCGGGTTGAACACGTAGCCGAGCACCCTGGCCTGTAGCAGCGCGGTGACGGTGCCGCCGCACAGGTCGATGCCGCGGTCGCCCAGGAACGCGTCGAGTCGTTGCCGCAGTGAGTCATTCGGCTCGCCGTCGAGGTGATCGCGCGCGTCGAACCGGGCGAACGGCCGCAGCCAGCGGGGCAACCGCGGCAGCTGGTCGATGTCGACATACCAGCTGTAGCCGCGGTGTTCGAAGTAGTGGCGTACCGGCGCCCGACGCAGGTGTGTGATGCGGGTGCGGTAGAGCGCGGGTGTCAGCATGCGACCGCCTCGACTCGCCGGCGTGCGGCGCTGGGCCAGTCCGCGCCGAGGCGTCGCGCCGCGGCCAGCCCCGATGCCGCGCCGTCCTCGTGGAATCCCCAGCCGTGATACGCCCCGGCGAACACCACCCGATCGT
>JBEVHG010000054.1:0-8453 GCA_040511335.1 Mycobacterium sp.
AGCTCCCGCAACAACCGCGTCATGCGGTTCCAAGCGATGAAGAACGCGAGCTCCAATTCGCCGCGTGCAAGCTCCTTCACGTCGAGCCCTGCCGAGAATGACGGCCCATTGCCGCACAAGATGGCTACACGAGCATCACGGTCTCGGGTGAGCTGACGCACCCGGTCCGCCATCAGCGCCGTCATCTCCCTGCTGAAAGCGTTATGCGCCTCCGGGCGATTCATGCGCAGCCACGCGATCGGACCGTCGCGCTCAAGCAAAACCTCGGCCACGTTCTCAAGCCTAAGGTCGACGACTCCTGCAGATTCGGTTCCGTCGCATTACCGGGCTCGTCGCGCCGTCTTCTCGGCGTGACATACAACGCAGGCGCTGTTCAGATTTGCGAGATGGTCGGTGCCACCGAGGTGCACTGGGATGCCGTGGTCGACCTGATCGGCGTGGACGAGGCATTGGGGTCCTTTGGTTTGGCATGCGTGGTTGTGGCGCAGCGGGCTTGCGGCACCCAGCGTTTCAGCAGACTCCTTAGGTGCGGACGTCGCCTGGTGCCTCTGGAATGGATTCGGACCGTAGTCCGTTTACGCTTCTGAAGCGGGCTGAGCGGCTCGTGGACCACCGAAGCGAAACAGGAGAAATCAGCGTGACATCAGTACTCGAAACCAACCAGCTCGGCGTCGGTACCTGGGTCATCGATCCAGTTCACTCGTCGATCGGCTTCTCGGTACGACACCTCATGGTGAGCAAGGTGCGGGGCAACTTTGAGAACTTCAGCGGCGCGATCGTCGTCGCCGAGGACGGCACGCCGTCGGTGTCCGCCGAGATCGCCGTCGATTCGATCAACACCGGCAACGAGCAGCGCGACGCACACATCAAGTCGGCCGATTTCTTCGAGGTCGAGAAGTACCCCAGCGCCACCTTCACCTCCACCGGCGTGCGTGCCAATGGCGACGACTACGTCCTCGACGGCGAGTTCACGCTCAAGGGTGTCATCAAGCCGGTCAGCCTCGCGCTGGAGTTCAACGGCGTCAACCCGGGCATGGGCCAGGGCGAGGTCGCCGGCTTCGAGGCCTCAGTGGTACTGAACCGCAAGGACTTCGGGATCGACATCGAGCTGCCGCTGGAGACCGGTGGCACCGTCGTCGGTGACAGGGTCACCATCACGCTGGAGATCGAGGCGCTCAAGCAGGTTTAGTACCTTCACCCCTGCGCGAGCGTGCGTGAAATGTCGGCAGATCACGGCGTGTCGGCCCGCAGACACGCACGCTCGCGCAGAAGGTGAGTTACAGGCGGGCGGCTAGTTCGGTGCTCTGCTTGATCGCCCGTTTGGCGTCGAGTTCCACGGCAACGTCGGCCCCGCCGATGATGTGCGGCTCAATACCCTTGTCGACATCCGGTAGCAGATGATGAAGTCGCGTCCGACGGCCGCGCGGGTGCGGCGCACGATCTCGACGGGGAAGCGGCGGCGCTTCTCCGGTGCGCCGCCCCACGAGTCGGTGCGCTTGTTGGTGTATGGCGCCAGGAACTGGTTGAGCAGATAGCCTTCGCTGCCCATGATCTCGACGCCGTCATAGCCGGCCTCGCGGGCCAGCACCGCGCAGCGGACCCAGTCGTCGATGGTGCTTTCCACGCCCCGCGACGACAGCTTTCGCGGCCGGAACGGGTTGATCGGTGCCTTCACCGCCGACGCGCTCACCGAAAACGAGTGGTACGCATGACGTCCCGCGTGCAGGATCTGCAGCAGAATCTTGCCGTCGGCTTCATGCACCGCCTTGGTGATGCGGCGGTGCCGGCGCGCATCCAACGACGACACCATCTGCGATGCGAACGGCAGCAGCCAGCCCGCCTTGTTGGGCGCATAGCCTCCGGTGATGATCAGTGCGACGCCGCCGTGGGACCCGTTCGGCGAAATACTCGGCGAGCCGGTCGGTATCGCGGGCCCGGTCTTCCAGCCCGGTATGCATCGAACCCATCACCACCCGGTTTCGCAGGGTGGTGGAGCCAAGGTCCAACGGCGACAACAGGTTCGGGTACGTCACAGCGCCGCCGCCACTTCGTCGAGCCAGTCGACGGCACTTTCCTCGGCACGGATGCCGCCGCGCAGCACCAGGTATTGATGCAGCAGTGCGCTGCCGCTGAGCCCCCGGCGGGTCGGGGAACTGGCGTTTCTCGAATCCGCGGTAGGTGTCGAGTAATTCGGCGCGTTCGGCGCGCAGCGCGGCGACCTGGGCCCGCAACGCATCGACGTCGCCGTGGGCCGCGGCGCGAATCTTGACCGCCAGATCACGGGCGCGGTTGTCGGCCACCGAACCGCCACGACCCGTTAGGGGCTCGGCGATCCACCGGGCCAGCTCCGCGCGCCCGGCGTGGGCGACGGTGTACACCTTCTTGTCCGGCCGGCCGTGCTGCGCGACCGGCGTGACACGCACCCAGCCGTCGCCCTCCATCACCCGCAGCGTGCGATAGATCTGCTGATGGGTGGCGCGTTCCAGAAGTAGCCGATGGACCGGTCGAACCGGCGGGCCAGCTCGTATCCGGAACCGGACTGTTCGCACAGCGACACCAGGATCGCGTGGGGGAGCGCCACCCCGGCAGCATAGGTCGGCTGGCTGGGCAACTAGTTGCAGTGCACCGAGGCGCATAGGCATAGGTGACTAGGCGACTGTATCTGCAACGGCTAGTATCAGTAACCACGCGCCACCCATAACGGGAGACGCGGAAGTTAGGGCACACTGAGACAGGCGTCCAAGTACCGGGCACGGATACTGGCAGCGACTTCCCAGGGCCCGACATGACCGGCAGCCCAACCGAACAGGAGATCGAGGAGACCTTCGTGACGTACACGATTGCCGAACCCTGCGTCGACATCAAAGACAAGGCCTGCATCGAGGAATGCCCTGTCGACTGCATCTACGAGGGCGCACGCATGCTGTACATCCACCCCGACGAGTGCGTGGACTGCGGCGCGTGTGAGCCGGTCTGCCCGGTCGAGGCCATTTACTACGAAGACGATGTGCCCGATCAGTGGAGTGGATACACGCAGATCAACGCCGACTTCTTCGCCGAGCTGGGCTCGCCCGGCGGGGCATCCAAGGTGGGCATGACGGAGAACGACCCGCAGGTGGTCAAGGATCTGCCCCCTCAGGGTGAGGACTGATAACGGCTCGCCCCGCGCTTCGTAAGCGCGTTTCGGCGTCGCTGCCGGTGTTCCCGTGGGACACCCTGGCCGACGCGACCGCGTTGGCGCGCTCCCATCCCGACGGGATCGTCGACCTGTCGGTGGGCACGCCGGTCGACCCGGTGGCACCGCTGATCCGGGAGGCCCTGGCCGCCGCCAGCGCCGCGCCCGGCTACCCGACCACCGCCGGCACGCCGGCGCTGCGAGAATCGGCCGCCGCGGCGCTGCACCGCCGCTACGGCGTCACCGGGCTGGCCGACGGCGCGGTGCTTCCGGTGATCGGTACCAAGGAACTCATCGCGTGGCTGCCGACGCTGCTGGGCATGGGACCCGACGACGTCGTCGTGGTGCCCGAACTGGCCTACCCCACTTACGAAGTCGGCTCCCAGCTGGCGGGCGCACAGGTGGCGCGCGCCGACTCGCTGACCCAGCTGGGCCCGCAGTCCCCGGCGCTGGTGTATCTGAACTCGCCGAGCAATCCCACCGGCAAAGTGCTTGGCGTCGAGCATCTGCACAAGGTCGTCGGCTGGGCCCGCGAGCGCGGTGTGCTGGTCGCCTCCGACGAGTGCTACCTGGGTCTGGGCTGGGACGCCGAACCACTCTCGGTGCTGCATCCTTCGGTGAGCGACGGCGACCACACCGGGCTGTTGGCGGTGCATTCGCTGTCGAAGAGTTCGTCGCTGGCCGGCTATCGCGCGGGGTTCGTCGCCGGCGACCCGGCCGTGGTCGCCGAACTGCTGGCGGTGCGCAAGCATGCCGGGATGATGGTGCCGACGCCGGTGCAGGCGGCCATGGTGGCCGCCCTCGACGACGACGTGCATGAGCGCGAACAGCGCGAGCGGTACCAACGGCGCCGGGCCGCGCTGCTGCCGGCGCTGCGCGCGGCGGGGCTGACCGTCGATCATTCCGAGGCCGGGCTGTATCTCTGGGCGACCCGCGGCGAGCCGTGCCGCGACACGGTCGGGTGGCTGGCGCAGCGCGGGATCCTGGTGGCACCGGGCGAGTTCTACGGCCCGCGTGGAGCCCAGCATGTGCGGATTGCGTTGACCGCCACCGACGAGCGCGTCGCCGCGGCGGCCGACCGGCTGAGCCACTGAATGGCCCGCGAAATCCGATCGAAATTGGACCAATCGACGCCCGTCGGCCGGCGGTAGCGTCGACGGTATGACCCCGATCGGACCGTCGCCGACCAACGTGTTCGACGTACTACGGCATGAAACTCCGCGCATCGCACCCAATTCGGGCGCGATGGTTGCCACCGTCATGATCCCACCGGGAGATCCAGGATCCGGTCCGCACCGGCATTCCGGACCGGTCTTCGGCTATGTGATCGAAGCGAGATCCTCTTTGAGCTCGAAGGGCAGCGGCCGTACCCGATCAAGGCGGGTGAAGCGTTCTGGGAGCCGGGTTTTGACGTCGTGCACCACCAGGCGGCGAACCTGCGCACCGACATCGCCAGCAAGTTCGTGGTCTTCATGCTCTGCGCGCCCGATGTGCCGATGATGACTTACCTCGACGAAGACGAGATAGCGGCCCGGACCCATCTGCGGCACTACGCGCCAAGCCAGTAGTCCGCACCGAATCGCTTCACCTGACGCCGATCAGTAATACCGTCTCGAGCATGAGCGAGTACGACGTCGAGGCAGTCGATCGGCTCCCGTTCACGACACCGGAGAAATCCGAGCGGTACCGCACCGAGGATTACCAGGGAGCCGTCGGTCTGAACTGGTACCGAACCGATCCCACCCTGCAAGCCACGATGGCCTACTACCTGCGGCCCGACGAGCTGGCCTTCGCCGAGCCGCACCTGACCCGTATCGGCGAACTCATGGGCGGCCCGGTGGCGCGGTGGGCCGAGGAGACCGATCGCAACCCGCCGCGTCTCGAGCGCTACGACCGCTGGGGGCACGACATCAGCCGGGTGGTCATGCCGCACTCGTTCACCGAGTCCAAGCGCGCGGTCCTCGACGCCCAGCAGGCATTGCGCGACGACGCGCGGCGTGCCGGCGTGAACCCTTCGTTGACGCTGTTCGCGTCCAACTATCTGCTTAACCAGGCCGACATCGGCATGGGGTGTGCGCTCGGCACCGGCGGGGGCATGGTGCAGTCGCTGGTCGCGGCATACGCGCCGCCCGACGTCCGTGACCACGTGATCGCCAAGTTCGCCTCGGGCGAATGGGCCGGCGAGACGGCGCAGTTGCTGACCGAGCGGACCGGCGGCTCCGACCTCGGTGCCCTCGAGACCACGGCCACCCGGCGCGGCGACGCCTGGCTGCTCAACGGCTTCAAGTGGTTCGCATCGAACTGCAACGGTGAGGCGTTCGTCGTCCTCGCCAAGCCCGAGGGTGCCCCGGACTCGACCCGTGGCATCGCCACCTTCCTCGTGCTGAGGACGCGACGCGACGGTTCCCGCAACGGTGTGCGGATCCGTCGCCTGAAGGACAAGCTCGGCACGCGCTCGGTCGCCTCCGGTGAGGTTGAATTCGTCGATGCCGAGGCCTTTCTGCTCTCCGGCGAACCGAGCGGCGACGCGGGTCCGGCCGACGGCAAGGGCCTTGGCCGGATGATGGAGTTGACGAACGCGGCGCGACTGGGCATCGCCCTGTTCGCCCTTGGCAATGCGCGGCGGGCGCTGGTCGAGTCGCTGTGCTACGCCCGGCAGCGGCGGGCATTCGGCGATGCGCTCATCGACAAGCCCCTGATGCGGCGGAAGCTGGCCGAGATGATCGTCGACGTCGAAGCCGCTCAAGCGATGGTGTTCGACGGCACCGGCGCCGCCAACCACCGCCAGCCGCGGCGCACCCGGCAGCGCATCGCCGTGCCCGTCACCAAGCTCAAGGTCTGCCGCCTCGGCATCACCATGGCGTCCGACGCGATCGAAATCCACGGCGGCAACGGCTATATCGAGACCTGGGGAGTGGCCCGGCTGCTCCGCGACGCACAGGTGAACACCATCTGGGAGGGCCCCGACAACATCCTCTGCCTCGACGTGGCGCGGGGGATCGAGCGGAACGATGCGCACGAGCCGTTCCTTGAGCGCCTGCGCGATGCGGTGTCGGTGTCCGACGACGACGACACAACCCGCCTGGTGTCCCGCCGCATCGAGGATCTCAACGAGGCGATCACCGCCTGGGCCAAACTGGACGGTCCGGTGTCCGAGGCGCGGCTGTTCCCGCTCGCGCGGTACATGGGCGACGTGTACGCCGGCGCGTTGCTCACTGAGCAGGCTGCCTGGGAGCGCGAGACCCACCGGGCCGACCGTAAGGCACTCGTAGCCCGGTTGTATGCGTTGCGGCACCTGGCCGACGTCGGTCCGCTTCGTGGCATCGACGCCGAAAGCGACGAGGCGATCGAGCGTTTCGACGATCTCGTTGCGGGCGCGTTGGCGGTCTAGTTTCCTCGCGGGGATTGACACTCGCCTTACGACGCGGTGGCGCGCAGACCCAGCGCCAACACCAACCGGTCGTCGGCGTCGGCCAGCGACGTGCCCAGCACCTTCTCGATGCGTCGCACCCGATAGCGGACGGTGTTGGGGTGCACGTGCAGCCAGGACGCTGCGGCCCCGATGTCGCCGAAGCAGTCCAGATACGCGCCGAGCGTTTCGACCAGGCAGCCGTCGTGGGCGGCGTCGTAGTCGCGAAGCGCGTGCACCCGCGGGTCGACCAGGCGCTGCTGGCCGGCCACCTGCGACACGATCTCGTCGAGCAGCACCGTGGTGCGCGCCTCGTCGAGCGAGGTGACCTGCCCGATCGCGCCGGGATGGCGTTCGGCGCTGTCGAAAACCCTGTCCACCTCGATGCGGGCCGCCGCGGCGCCGGCCAGCCCCGCCAGCGGGGCCGCGATCACCGCACGCAGCGTCAGGCCGAGTTCGCGCCGCAGCGCAGCGACCACGCCGCGCACCCACGACGTCACCGATGACGGGGCGGCAATCTTGGGCAGCAGCACATAAACCCGCTCGCCTGTCGAGGCCACCTGGGCATCGGCACGAAAGGCGCTGGCGCTCAGGGCGATAACGTCGGCCGGCGCAGCAGTGTGCACGCCGTAAAAACCGATCAGCGCCGCGCGGGCGTCGGTCACGAGCCCGAGTTCGCGGGCGACGACGCCCACATCGGCGGTGTCCTCACCGGTCAGTCCGAGCAACTCCTGCACCGCGACCGTGTGGGTTGACGGGGCGGCGGCCAGCCGCGCCATGATCCGGGCCGCGAGCACCGCGCCACCGCGCAACACGTCCTCGACGTCATCGGCCAGCGGGCGCGAACCCTGCTGCAGCCAAATGGATCCGGCGAAGCCGGGCGGGCGGCGCGCGTCGGTCGCCGGCAGATGGATGCCCACCGCCAGCCGTGGCCGCAGGCCCAACTCCGGGCGCTCGGCGATGCGAACGACGTCAGCGCCGGCACGCAACGCGTCGAAGATGCCCCACTGGCCGATCCACTCCAGGTGCTCGGGCGGCCCGGCGCGGCCCAGGATGGTCAGCCGCCGCAGTTCGTCGGCCTCGTCGCTGGACGCCGAATAGGCCAGCACGTGTGACTGGTCGTCCTCGATGCTGATCATCCCGTGGGTGCGGTCGGCGATGGACTGGGCGAGTCCGAACAGGTCGGTGCCGGAGTCGTAGAGCGGATCGCCGCGATCGCCGTGATGTTCGAAGGCGTGGTTGACGAGCTTGTAGAGCAGTTCCCAGCGGGCCCGCGGTTCGACGGCCACCACCGCCGCGCCGAACGCCAACGCTTGTTTGACCGCGGCCTGGGTGGGTTTCTTGACGAAGATGGCCGCCGGGACGCGCCCGCCCGGCCCCCCGACCTGCTGCTCGATCCAGCGGACGGCCTCGACGTCGGACACGCCGAGCAGAAAGAACAGGTCGGCGGATCCCGCGCCGACCGCCAGCCCAAGCCGCACGTCGTCGGCGTCGACGAGTGCCACCGTGCCCACCGGCATGCCCAGCCCACGGGGCGCCTCGACCAGCGTCACCATCGTGCGGTCCAGGGCGAGTAGCAACTGTCCGAGCCTCAGCCCGGCCGTCTGCTCCGCCACCACGCACCCCTTTGTCCGATTCGACTATAGATGGCATTTGTCCTTGTCGGATCAACCATCGGATCGTGGCGCCAACAAGGGCATCCTTGCAGCATGGATGCCATCACCGACGTTCCGCTGCCGGTCAACGAGCCGGTCCACGAATACGCCCCGAACTCACCCGAACGCGCCCGGCTCACCGACGCGCTAAAGACGCTGGCCGCCGACCCGATCGACCTGCCGCACGTCATCGGCGGCGAGCATCGGATGGGCG
>JBEVHG010000055.1:0-8773 GCA_040511335.1 Mycobacterium sp.
ATCCCGGTCTTGTCGCTGACGGGCGTGGCCTCCGCCAGCAGCGCCTCGGACACCGCGTCGGCAGCCTTGCCGATGCCCGAGCCGAGCGCGATCGGATTGGTGCCCGCGGCAACGTGGCGCAGCCCGGCCTTGACCAAAGCTTGTGCCAGCACGGTGGCCGTGGTGGTGCCGTCGCCGGCGACATCGTTGGTCTTGGTGGCCACCGACTTCACCAGCTGCGCGCCCAGATTCTCGAACGGGTCCTCAAGATCGATCTCCCGGGCGACGGTGACGCCGTCGTTGGTGACGGTGGGGCCGCCGAACGCCTTGGCCAGCACCACGTGCCGCCCGCGCGGACCCAGCGTCACCCGGACCGCGTCGGCCAGCTTGTCGACGCCGGCTTCCATGGCGCGACGCGCGGTTTCATCGAATGCAATCAGTTTGCTCATGTGCTCTTTCCGGAGTCGATGCGCATGCCGCCCCGGAAATCACCGCAGTTACGGGGATCTCCGGGGCGGACCATGATGCTTACTTGTTGACTACAGCCAACACATCGCGCGCGGACAGGATCAGGTACTCCTCGCCGTTGTACTTGATCTCGGTGCCGCCGTACTTGCTGTAGATGACGACGTCACCTTCCGACACATCCAGCGGAATCCGCTTCTCGCCGTCCTCGTCCCAGCGGCCGGGGCCAACTGCGACGACGGTGCCTTCCTGCGGCTTCTCCTTGGCGGTGTCGGGAATGACCAGACCGGACGCGGTCGTAGTCTCGGCCTCGTTGGCCTGTACGAGGATCTTGTCCTCGAGTGGCTTGATTTTCACGCTCGCCACGATGGAGCCCTCCACTAGTTGGGGTGTAGGTCCGGGTGTCCCCGGATCTGTCGAATTACAGGTGTTCGGCATGCGTCCGTGCCCTCGCGCCGTCGTCGCGGGTGCCGGCTCAGGGGGTTGGGCGCCTGCCACCTAGCACTCTATACATGAGAGTGCTAGCACTCAAGGTCGCCCCATGCCTACCGGTCGAAGTCCCTCGGGTCGAACATCAGGTGGGCCGACACGTCCCCGACCATCTCCACGTCGACCCGCCGTTCGGTGAAGTACCAGCCGGCTGGATCGGTCGGGTCGCAGCTGAAGCTGTCGAAGTACCGGCCCACCACGATCGGCTGCAGCGACACGGTGTCGGTGGCCTGCACGACACAGAACGTCGACCGAGCGGTGGCGGTCCTCTCCGCTGTCAGCTCCACGACCGGGTTGAGCACCAAGTGGCGCGTCCGCGGGGTGCCGAAGTCCGGAAAGCGCCGGGTGGTCTTGGCGAAAAGCGCGGCAATGGCGGCTGCTCCGCTGACTTCAGACGATCGCGTCCCGGCGAAGGTGGCCCGGCCCAGCAGCCGGCCCACTCCGTCGAAATCGCCGGCATCGACCAGCTCGGCATAGCGGTAGAGCAGTTCGGTGATCGCCAGCCGGTCTGCGGTGTCGGTCCCCCGCGAGCGGGAGGTACCCCCAGTCGGCGGCCCCTCGGCTCCGGTACTCATGCGACTTGTCCCTGCACCACCGGCAGCCCCGGATCGCTGGCGACGTCGAGCGGCGACGGGGGCGCGCCTGCGGCGATGAGGTGTGCGGCGAACGAGGCGATCATGGCGCCGTTGTCGGTGCACAACCGCGGCCGCGGGATTCGCAGCGTCACGCCCGCGGCCGCGCACCGCTCGTCGGCCAGCTCGCGAAGCCGCGAGTTCGCCGCCACCCCACCGGCGATCAGCAGCGTGGAGACCCCGAGTTCGGTGGCTGCGCGGACCGCCTTCATCGTGAGCACATCGGCGACGGCTTCCTGAAAGCCCGCCGCAATGTCGGCCTGCGGCGCATCGGGATGAGACTCCACGTAGCGCGCCACCGCGGTTTTCAGCCCGGAGAAGCTGAACGAATACGGGTCGTCGCGCGGCCCAGTCATTCCGCGCGGAAACACGATGGCCTCGCGGTCGCCGGAGCGCGCCAGGTCGTCGAGCACCTTGCCGCCGGGATAACCGAGTCCGAGCAGCCGCGCGACCTTGTCGTAGGCCTCACCGGCGGCATCGTCGACGGTGCTGCCCAATTCGACAATCGGCTCGCCCAGCGACCGCACGTGCAGCAGGTTGCTGTGACCGCCGGAGACCAGCAGGCCGATGCTTTCCGGCAGCGGGCCGTGGTCGTAGGCGTCGGCGGCGAGGTGGCCACCCAGGTGGTTGACCGCGTAGAACGGCACCTGCCAGGCGGCCGAATATGCTTTGGCCGCAGCCACTCCCACCAACAGCGCACCGGCCAGCCCGGGGCCGATGGTCGCCGCGACGATGTCCGGCTTACGCACGCCGGCGGTGTCCAGGGCCCGGCGCATGGTGGGGCCCAGCGCTTCCAGGTGGGCCCGCGATGCGATCTCGGGAACGACACCGCCGAACCGGGTGTGTTCATCGACGCTGGAGGCCACCTCGTCGGCCAGCAGCGTCACGCTGCCGTCGGATCCCAGCTCGGCGATGCCGACACCGGTCTCGTCGCAGGAACTCTCGATCGCCAGGATGATCATCCCGGGTTCCCTCCCGGTTGACGGCGCATGGTGTAAGCGTCGGCGCCGCTCACCCGGTAGTACCGCTTGCGCAGGCCGACATTGACGAAGCCCGCGCTCCGATACAATCCGATCGCCGCCTCGTTGTCGGTTCTGACTTCGAGGAAAACCACTCCACCGTCGGCGAATTCGAGCAGGCCGGCCAGCAGCCGGCGGCCAATGCCATGGCCCTGGTAGGCCGGATCGACGCCAATGGTGTGAATCTCGTACTCGTAGGGCGGTTTACGCCCGAGCCGGGCGATACCTCCATAGCCGACGAGCTTGTCCTCGGTGCGGGCGGCCACATAGTGATTGTGCTTGGCCTCGAGCTCGCGATAAAACGCCGACGCCGGCCACGGGTCATCGCCCTCGAACAGCTGCGCCTCCAGCTCCGCGCACCGGGCGGCGTCGGCCCGGTGCAGCGCGGTGTAGGTGATGGTCATCGGCGCACCGTCGTGTCGACTCCCGGGTCGCTTCGCTCTCCCCCACCGGCCCGTTCCGCAAGGGTTTTGGCGTCAGGGCGGCGCAGATACATCGGAACCAGCGGGGCGGGCGCCACCGCCCAGTCGGTGACGGCCCGCGCCAGGCCGGCCGCCGTCGGGTAGACCGGTGACAGCCGCGGTAGGTCGAACAGCACGGCGTGGTCGGGCGAACCGGCGACGCCGTCGGCGGTGGTCGGAACATCGACCGGAGCGTTGACCGCGGGGCCGTCGACCCGCACGCCGTCGCAGTAGCGCGCCCAGTACACCTCCCGGCGGCGAGCGTCGGTGACAACCAGCGCGTCACCCGTGGTGTCCACGCCGATCGCGTCGAGGCTGCACACGCCCCGCACCGGGATGCCCAGGACGTGGGCATAGGCGGCCGCGGTGGCCATGCCGACCCGCAGACCGGTGAACGGTCCTGGGCCGCAACCGACTACGACGGCGTCGAGGCCGTCGACCGTGAGTCCGGCGTCCGCGAGCGCGGCGACCACGTTGGGGGTGAGCTGTTCCGCATGCGCCCGGGCGTCGACGGTGACGCGCTCGGCGAGCACCTCGATGCCGGTGTCGAGCCGCACCACACCGGCGGTGACGGCCGGGGTGGCGGTGTCGATCGCGAGAATCACCGTGCTCACGGCCTGCTCCACTGCCAGATGGCGGTGCGCACATCGGTATCCGGGCTGCGCTCGAGCCGGATGTCGAGGTGGCTCTCGGAGAGCCGCTCGGCGAGTCCTTCGCCCCACTCCACCACCACCACCGCGTCGTCCAGGTCGGTGTCGAGGTCCAGCGAATCGAGTTCACCGAGCAGATCGGCGCCGGTGTGATCGAGGAGGCGGTACACGTCGACGTGCACCATGGCCGGGGCTCCCGGCCGGCGCGCCGGATGCACCCGCGCGAGCACGAACGTCGGCGAAGTGACCGGGCCCTCCACATCCATCGCCTGCGCGATTCCCTTGGCCAGCACTGTCTTTCCCGCGCCCAATGGCCCAGAGAGCACCACGACATCGCCGGCGCGAAGCTGCTCACCGAGCCGGGCGCCGAGTACGATGGTGTCGGCGG
The DNA here is from genome assembly GCA_040511335.1 of Mycobacterium sp. GTDB lineage: Bacteria > Actinomycetota > Actinomycetes > Mycobacteriales > Mycobacteriaceae > Mycobacterium. The sequence goes on from JBEVHG010000055.1 coordinate 4,084, forward strand.
TGGTGGGCAACTCCGCGGTGCCGCCGCGCCGCTCGACACGCGCCTCAACCATGGGGCCGGGCCCGCTCGCGCAGCCGCCTCGTCAGTGCGACGAGCTTGGACGGGGTGGCGCGCTCGACCAGGCGGACCAGCGCGTCGTCGATGGCCTCCGGCTGCTCCAGCTGCACCAGATGTCCTGCGCCGCCGACGATCACGAGTTCGGACTTCGGCAGTGCGGCCGCCATGGCTTCCGAGTACTCCATCGGGGTGAGCAGATCGTGGTCACCACAGGCGATCAGCGTCGGCACCTTGGCCAGCGTCGGCAGCGCCGCCGTTTCGTCGTGGACCTCGAGCGCGTGCAGGAATTCCACCAGGGTGGCGATCGGGGTGTCGTGCATCATCTTCTCGGAGAAGGTGACCACGCTCGGGCTTATCTTCTCGTCACCATATGACGCCGCACGCAGGATCGGACCCAGAACCGATCGGGCGGCGCCACGGGTGCGGTGGACGGCCTTCGGGGCATACCGCACCGCGGACCGGGCGGCCTCCAACGCCGGGTTCTTCAGGATCTCCCCCAGCGGTGATCGCGAAATCCCCTCGGCGGCAGACGAAATCAGCGCAACACCGACGATGCGGGTGGGATAGCGGTGCGGATACTGCCGGGCATGGGAGAGCACGGTCATGCCGCCCATCGAATGCCCGACCAGCACGACCGGGCCGCGTGGCGCCATCACCGCAAGCACGGTCTCCAGGTCCCTGCCCAGCTGCTCGACCGTATAGGAGTCGGGCGAGGCTTCGGCGGACTGGCCATGTCCGCGTTGGTCATAGAACACCATCCGGACCTGCGAACCCCATTGCTCGGCCAGTCGCCCCCGCTGAAAGTGGAACGCTCCCATCCGCAGACAGAAGCCGTGCGCGAACACCACGGTCAGCGGCGCGTCTTGGGGACCGACCTCACGGACCACCAACGGCACCCCGTCGGGGGTGGTCACCACGCAGCCGCGGTCGGCGTCGAGCAACTCGAAATCCTCACCGGCGTAGGGATCGTGGGTGGTGACGCGCCGGCGCATGGATCGAGCCACGGATACGCCCGCGGCAGCGCCCACCGCGGTCAGCCCGGCAGCTCCCGCCAGCCAGCGGGCCTTCGGCTTTCGGCCGCGCCGCCTGGCCTCGTCATCTCTCAACGACTTCGGCCTGTCGCCGGGCTTGCGCGGTACGTCCTGGTGACCCGGCCTCGTGGACTCGTGACGACCTCGTAGTGGATGGTCCCCAGCAGATCGGCCCAGTCCTGCGCAGTGGGTTCCCCCTGGGTGCCGGGACCGAACAGGATGGCGTCGTCGCCCTCGGCGACGTCGGCGGGGTCGGGACCGAGGTCCACTACGAACTGGTCCATGCAAATGCGGCCGACGCTTGGCCGCCGACGACCGTTGATCAAGACGTCGATGCGTCCGCTCAGGGTGCGGTAGACCCCGTCGGCGTAGCCGATCGGCAACAGCGCCAGCGTGGTGTCGCGGTCGGCGACCCAGGTGTGGCCGTACGACACACCGTCGCCGGCATGTACCTTCCGGACCAGTGCGACAGGGCATTTCAGCGTCATCGCCGGTCGTAGTCCCATGTCGCCGCGCTCGGGGATTGGGCTCAGGCCATACACCGCGATGCCCGGACGGATCATGTCATAGGCGAGATCCGGCCGCGTCATCGCCGACGGTGAATTGGACAGATGTGCCACTTCGTACCGCACGCCCTGGTTGCGCGCCTGCGCCCGCATGTCCGCGAAGCGCCGGGCCTGCAGGTCGTTGACCGGATGATCCGGGTCGTCGCCGTACACCAGGTGACTCATCACGCCCCGCAACCGGATGGCTTCGTCGGCCAGCGCGCGGCGCAGGGCGGTGAGCATCGCCGGATATTCGGCGGCGCCCACACCGTTGCGGTTCAGCCCGGTATCCACCTTGACGGTGATGGTCGCCGTGTGGCCGGTGCACTTGACCGCGTCCAATACCTCGCCGAGCTGGCGCACCGACGAAATCGCCACCTCGACGTCGGCGCGCAGTGCGGGAGCGAAGTCGGTGCCCGGCGGGTGCAGCCATGCCAGTACCGGCGCGGTGATGCCGTCGCGACGCAGCGCCAGCGCCTCGTCGATGGTGGCCACGCCGAGTTCTGCGGCACCGGCGGCCAGCGCGGCGCGGGCGACCGGGGTGGCGCCGTGCCCGTAACCGTCGGCCTTGACCACCGCCATCACCTGCGCGGAGCCGGCGTGGTCACGCAAGACGCGCACGTTGTGGGCGATGGCGTCGAGGTCCACCACCGCCTCGGCGGCGTTGGTGGGCGTAGTTAGCTCGGCTGATTGCATGGTCATGTCACCACTGCCGATTGTCCCAGACCCGCGTTCTGTCCCGCCCAACGTGAGCTTGTGCTCGAGGTTTGCCGCTTTTTTCGGCAACAAGCTCACGTTCGCTGGACGCTTAGTGAGCGAAGGGCTGCAGCTCGTCGAACTGGCCTCCGGGCTTGAGCGCGTCCAGCTGGCCCAGCGCGGTGACGATGTCGTCGCGCAGCGCCCGGGCCAGGTCGGCCGAGAAGCCTTCCCGCACGACCACGCGCAGCACCGCAATATCGGTGGCGTTGTCCGGCATCGTGTAGGCGGGCACCTGCCAGCCGTAGGCGCGCAGCGCGTGCGACACGTCGAACTCGGTGTAGCCCGGATCGCCGGCCAGCCGGAAGCTGACCACCGGGATCGCCGAGCCGTCGGAGATCAGCTCGAAATGCTGGCTCTCCCGCAGTTGGTCACCCAGCCAGCGCGCGGTCTGCGACAGGCATCCCATCACCTGCGAGTACCCGGCGCGCCCGAGCCGCAGGAAGTTGTAATACTGGCCGACCACCTGATTGCCGGGGCGGGAGAAATTCAGCGTGAAGGTCGGCATGTCGCCGCCGAGATAATTCACCCGGAAGACCAGGTCGTCGGGCAGGTGTCCGGCGCTGCGCCACACCACGAAGCCGATGCCCGGGTAGGTCAGGCCGTACTTGTGCCCACTGACGTTGATCGACACCACCCGCGGCAGCCGGAAGTCCCATACCAGGTCGGGATGCAGGAAGGGCACCACGAAGCCTCCGCTGGCGGCGTCGACGTGCACCGGCACATCCACTCCCCCGTCGGCGGCCAGCTTGTCTAGCGCGGCACAGATGTCGCCGATCGGTTCGAGCTCGCCGGTGAAGGTGGTGCCCAGGATCGCCACCACGCCGATGGTGTCCTCGTCGACGTTCTCCAGCACCTGCTCGGGAGTGATGACGTAGCGGCCCTTCTCCATCGGCAGGTACCGCGGTTCGACGTCGAAGTAGCGGCAGAACTTCTCCCACACCACCTGGACGTTGGAGCCCATCACCAGATTCGGCCTGCGCTGACGCCAGCCGTCACCGACCCGCTCGCGCCACCGCCAACTGAGTGCCAGACCGGCCAGCATCACAGCCTCGCTGGACCCGATCGTGGACACCCCGATGGCGCTGGCGGGATCGTCGTCGCTTAGGTCCTCGGCGTGGAACAGGTCGGCGACCATGCAGACGCAGCGCTGCTCGATGGCCGCGGTGGCCGGATATTCGTCCTTGTCGATCATGTTCTTGTCGAAGGTCTCGGCCATCAGCTTGTCGGCCTCGGGATCCATCCAGGTGGTGACGAACGTCGCAAGGTTCAGCCGAGAGCTGCCGTCGAGCATCAATTCGTCGTGGATGAACCGGTATGCCGCCGCCGGTTCCATTGCCTCGTCGGGCAGGCGCAGCGACGGGACCGGTGCCATGGCCAGTCGTCCGGTGTACGCCGGGAAGATCTGCGGGGCGTGGGTGTGCTTGCGGGACATGGCAAGTCCTTTCTCGATGCTTCTACAGACTGCCCAGGGCGGTTCGGATGTGGGCGAGGATGCGCGACGCCGACGTCGGAGCCGGCCGGGGCCCGGGGTCGGCGGCGGACAGATTGGCCGCGCGGGCATGCACGAAGACCGCCGCGGCCGCGGCCTCACCGGCGGGCAGATCAGCGGCCAGCAGCGCGCCGATCATGCCGGACAGCACGTCGCCCGATCCGGCGGTGGCGGCCCAGGATTGGCCGGCGGGGTTGAGGTAGACCGGCCCGCCGGGTTCGGCGACGACGGTGACGTTTCCCTTGAGCAACACTGTGGCGCCGAGGTGGTCGGCGAGGCGGCGGGTGGCGGCGACACGGTCGTCGCCGGGCGGTGAGCCGGCCAGCCGCGCGAATTCGCCTGCGTGCGGGGTCAATACGGTCGGCGCGGCGCGGTTGGTGACGAGGTCGGGGTGTGCGGCGAGGATGGTCAGCGCATCGGCGTCGACGATCACGGGCAGATCGGTGCTCAACGCGAACCAGACCGCGGCGGCCCCGGTGTGGTCGGTGCCCAAACCAGGTCCGACGGCCCACGCCTGCACCCGTCCCGACGCGCTCGCACTCGGTGCGGCGATGACCTCGGGCCAGTGTGAAAGCACCTGCTGTGCAGCACTTCCGGCGTAACGCACCATTCCGGACGTCGCGGCGACCGCGGCACCCGTGCACAACACGGCCGCGCCGGGATACGTCGACGAGCCCGCCAGGATACCGGTGACGCCCTGGGTGTACTTATCGTCGTTGGGGCCGGGCACCGGCCAGCGGGCGGCGACGTCGGCGGCGTCGAAGCCCAGCATGTCGGTTGGGGGAAGCTCGAGGCCGATGTCGACCAGC
>JBEVHG010000056.1:0-12086 GCA_040511335.1 Mycobacterium sp.
CGAACGACTTGCCGATCACCGAAGCGTCTGGGCAGTCCACGATTCGGCGTCGAAGAAGTCACGGTGCCACACCCGCACCCCGAACTTTCTCTCGTACTGCTTGCGGAACTGGCGGCGATAGGCCTCGTCGCGCATCAGCTCGTTGCGTTCCACCTCGTCGCGCAGGTGCAGTGCCGCGGCGCCGGCGCCCAACTCATCGAACATCAACAGGTCGATGCCGTCGGCGTACACCTCGAACGGGACCGGCAGATGCTGCCAGCGGAAGTTGCCACCCAGCCGATTCACCAGCCGCGCAATCGGGCCCGCCATCCGGATGGCGTACGGGTTGGCCTTGACGTCGGCCGCCGCCAGCAGGCTGGTCTTCAGCGGCCGGCGGAAGATGCCCAGCCACTGCACCACCTGAGATCCGATGTTCAACGGATTCTCGATATCCGGGCCGGACTGCAGCACCCGGCCCGCCCGCCGCAGCCGGCGTTTGAGCCGGCGCAGCTCACGCGGCTTGGCGTAGGTCGACGGCAGCGTCCGCGACCGGCAGGTATCACCGTCGAGCTTGTCGAAAAGTAGTTGCTGAGAAGACATTCCGACGAACCCCGCGTCCAGCGCCTCGGAGAGCATCCGCTCCATCTGGGCCTGTTCACTCCTGGTAGGTCGCTGGTGCTTCTGCGTCGCGCGACCCTGACCCATGGTCGCGGTCCGCGTGTCGGAGTGGCCGATGAACGCGGCCAGGTTCGGGCCGAGCGGCAGCGCCTCGAGGGCGGCGACGTACTCCTCGCAGTTCGTCGCCGGCGTCCACGCCGCCGACGTATACGGTCGACAGCGAGCACGACCCGAGCATCACGGTCGTCACACCGTGCCGCAGCGACTCGGACAGCGACGGCCCGTTGAGCACTTCGACGTCGTAGTGGGTGTGGATGTCCAGCATGCCGGGAAGCACCCACTTGCCGGTCGCGTCGATGATCTGCGGGCAGCCGGTTTCGTCGAGGTCGTGGGGGGTCACCGCCACGACGTGCCCGTCCCGGATGCCGATGTTGCGCACCGCCGAGGGGGCGCCGGTGCCGTCGAACCAGCGGCCGTTGCGGACGATCGTGTGGTAGCTCACCAGGTCATAGAACCGGCCGCGGTGTCGGGTGTCAACGAAATCGTGAACAGATTTCAAAGAATGTCTACAGGTGTTTTCTAGCCCCAGCCGTCCGGTTGCCGGCCGTCGACGTCGGTGAAGCCGTACTCCCGTGCCAGCTGCACCGAGCTGACCGATTGTTGGTTCCACCGCGCACGGTCCTCGTCGGCGGCGATCGCGGCGATGCCCCGCCCGACATATCGCGGTGTCTCCGACTCGGCGAACCCCGGGGGCGCGGTGGGGTAGCCGTCGGCCCGGTCGGGGGTAAGCGCAGATTGCCAGTTGTCCTCGCTGACGCCGTAGTTGTCGAGCATCATCTCCGAGCGCAGCCACCCGGGTGTCACCGCGACAGCGGTGGCGCCGAACGGTTCGAGTTCGTGGCCGTGCGCGTAGGCAAGCCGGTTGACCGCCGACTTGACGAGGTCGTAGAACACTGACAGCCGGTAGTTGTTGGCATTGTATTCCCTTGTGCCATCGGTCATTTCGACCAGCAAGCCACCGGGCCGCACGACCAGCAATGGCAACAGGGCGTGTGAAGTGATCAGATGCGTGTCGATACCAAGCCTCAGAATGCGCAGCCCGTCGTCGAGGTCGTGTTGCCACATCGGCCTGCCCCACGTCGCGGGCGGGCCCTTGAGCATCTCCGCTCCCCAGATGTCGTTGACCAGAATGTCGATCACCCCGTGGTCGGTGCGGATCCGGTCGGCGAGCGCACGGACCTGCGCGATATCGAGATGGTCGACCTGGATGGGGATGCCCTCACCACCGAGTTCGCTGACCAGCCCGGCGGTCTCCTCGATGGTCTCCGGCCGGTCGTAGTCGGACAGCTCGTTGCCGGTGACGCTGCTGCGCCCGGTGCAGATCACGGTCGCACCGGCCTCGCCCAGCGCCGCGGCGATGCCCCGCCCGGCGCCGCGTGTCGCCCCTGCGACCACCGCGACGCGACCGCGCAGGGAATCACCGTCGGGCGCCCATTCCATGAAACCGAGTATTGCGGGCTACGCCGATGGCCTACCCGATTTCGCCATGCGGGCGCATACTCGCGAAGGTGACACCGCTGCAGCGCTACATCGCCGAAGAAATCGCCACCGACCATGTCGACGGGCTGCTGTCCAGACGCGAAGCACTGCGCCGGCTGGCGCTGCTCGGAGTCGGCACCGCGGCGGCCACCGCTCTGATCGCTGCCTGCGCCGAGGGGAAAGAGCCGGCGGCGAACGCGCCGGTGACGTCCAGCGAGCCTGCCACCGTCAGTGCGCCACCACCCGGATCGGAGAACGCCCTGCCCACCGCGCCCGTCACCTGGGCGGGACCGCAGGGCGAGCTGCAAGGGGCGTGGGCCGAGGCGCCGAACGCGAAGGGCGGCGTGTTGGTCATCCACGAAAACAAGGGGCTCAACGACTACGTCCGCTCGGTGGCCGGCCGGTTCGCGGGAATCGACTACTCGGCATTGGCGATCGATCTGCTCTCAGGCCAGGGCGGCACCGCAACCTTCGCCGATCCGGCCGAAGCCACCGCGGCGCTGGGCAAGCTTCCACCCGAAGAACTCGTGGCCAACCTCAAGTCGGGAATCGGCGAGCTCCAGCGCCGCGTGCCAGACAAGAAGCTCGCCGTCGTCGGCTTCTGCATGGGCGGCGGACTGACGTGGCGGCTGCTGGCGTCGGGCGCCCCCGAACTCGCCGCCGCCGTGCCGTTCTACGGGCCAACCCCCGACAATCCGGACTTCTCCGGCTCCAAAAACGTAGCGGTGCTGGGTATTTATGGGGCGCAGGACGCCCGAGTGAATGCGACGGAGCCCGTCGCCAGGGCGGCGCTCGAACGGGCTGGGCTGGTGCATGAACTGGTCACCGAACCCGACGCCCAGCACGCGTTTTTCAACGATACCGGTGACCGCTACAACGCCACCGCGGCGGAAGACGCCTGGCGCCGAGTCCAGGACTGGTTCACCCAGTACGTCGGTTAGGGGTCGCTCGCCCGCCGCGAGCGTGCACGTTTGTATGTGCCGCATCGGCGTGTCGCTGCGCAGACACGGGCGCTGGCGCGGAGGGCGGCTGGCGCGGCATGGCGTCGGTGTTCACGGTGTGTTCAGGTACCCGTTGGTGTCGCGTTGTTGACCGCACATGCGTGCCGGTTCTCATCGCCCCATGCGGGTTGTTCAGGCGGCCAACTTCTACGGCCCGCGGTCGGGCGGCCTGCGTACCGCCGTCGACCGGCTGGGCGCGGAGTACTGCGCCGCGGGCCACGAAGTCTTCCTTGTGGTTCCCGGACGATCCTCCGAGTGCCAGGAGCTGCCATCGGGTGTTGTCCGGATCTCGTTGCCCGCCAGGCTGATCCCGTACACCGGTGGCTATCGTGCGGTCCTGCCCGGACCGGTCACCACACTGCTGGAGGCGCTGGCACCCGATGCCCTGGAAGTATCGGACCGACTGACCCTGCGCTCGCTGGGCGCCTGGGGCCGTAAACACGACGTGGCCACCGTGATGATCTCCCATGAGCGATTGGATCGCCTTGTCGGGCAGATACTTCCGGCTCGCATGGCCCGCTCGATCGCCGACATCGCGAACCGCCGGACGGCCGAGAGCTACGACGCGGTGGTGTGCACCACCGCGTTCGCCCGGGCGGAGTTCGACCGCATCCACGCCCCAGAACGTCGTCACCGTGCCGCTGGGTGTCGACCTCGACCAGTTCCACCCCCGTAGGCGCTCGGCGGTGGTGCGGCAGCGGTGGGCCGGCCCCGACCAAGACCCTGCCGGTGCACTGCGGTCGGCTGTCCGTGGAGAAGCATGCCCATCGCAGCATAGATACCGTTGCCGCCCTGCAAGATTCGGGTGTCGACGCGCGTCTGGTGGTGGTCGGCGAGGGACCGCTGCGCGCCCGGCTGGAGCGGAAGGCCGCCCGGTTGCCCGTGGATTTCACCGGCTACATCGGGTGCCGCGACTCCGTGGTGACGATCCTGGCCTCCGCCGATGTGGCGCTGGCGGCCGAGGCCACACGAGACGTTCGGGCTGGCCGCGCTTGAAGCGCTGGCGTGCGGCACCCGGCCGTCGTGTCGCGAACGTCGGCGCTTGCGGAGATTCTCAGCACCGACAGCGGCGCGACGGCGGACAACGACCCGGACGCGATCGCGCGAGCCGTGACATCTGTCATCAGCAGACCCGAGCGCATGAGGCGCAACAGCGCGCGCCGACGCGCCGAACACTTCACCTGGCCCCGCGCGGCGGCGGGCATGCTCAGCGCCTCGGGAGCGGGATAGAGCTGGCCCGACAACCGGCCACGCAGCGACGTTCCGGTGATCTACGATCCAACAATGGTGCGGCGTGTAGCGGTTTTCCCGGCTGTCCTGGCGTTGGCGGTGACAGGGGTCGTCGCAGCGGGGGTAGCCACCGCGGAGCCACCGTGCTCCTACACGCTGTCGCCCCCACAAGTGGTGCAGGTTTCGGGAGCCAGCATGGTCACCGCTACGGTGTCGCCGGCCGGATGCACGGCTCCGTCGAATTCGCACCTGAGCGTGGCGTGCCTACAGGTGCAGGGCAGCGACGGGCCGGGGGAGTGCGCCAACGGCCTGGGGCTGGTCACCGCCCAGGTGTACGCGCCCTACCGGACGGGCGCGACATACATCTCGACCGGCAAGGGCTGCGCCTCGACCGGTAATCCGCCCCGATCGTTCTGCCAGGTTGTCGGCCCCACCGCCGCGACCCTCTAGAGATCGGGCCGACTTCGGCCGTTTTGAACCGGCCCGGGCAGATAATCGTGTTCTCGTGAACGCGCGGCTTAGTTAGGGGACACCGATGAAGAAGCTCTTTACGTTCTGGGCGGGTATATGCCTTGTCGCCGCGATTGCCACGGCCTGCGCCGAATCGAGCACCTCCACCGAAGAAACGGCAGCCGGCACGACCTCGGTCGCAACCACCAGCGCCCCGCCGACCGAGACCACCGAGGCCACCAGCCCGGCCCCGGCGGCCGGCGCGGCGAAGATCACCATCGCCGATATGAGTTTTGGCGAACCCATCACGGTGGCGCCGGGAGCCCAGGTCAGCGTCACCAACGACGATTCGGTGGAGCATTCGGTCACGTCACAGACCGCCGGCCAGTTCGACGTCCACATCGACGGCAACGAAGACGGCACCTTCACCGCGCCGTCCGAACCCGGCGAATACGCGTTCTACTGCGTCTATCACCCTTCGATGAAGGGCACGTTGATCGTCCAATAGGTTGCGCCGGGTTTAGCAGCGCCCCGCCGAGGGCATCCGCCAAATCAGCGGGAGCGTCAATCGCCATGACCACGCCCGACTGACCGAAGGAGCCAACGTGGCTACCAACACCCTTGTCTGGATCATCGTTGCCGCCGTCGCGGCGCTGATCGTCGTCGGCGTACTCGCATACCTGGCGCGCAATCGGCGTCGCCACGCGCAGGCCGAAGAGCTTCGCGAGGAGATCGCCGAGAAGACGCAACGTGTCGAGAAGCGGGAGGCGTTCGCTGAGGAAACCGAAGCCAAGGCGCGTGCAGCCAAGGCCGAGGCCGAGGTCAAGGCTGCCGAGGCCGCCCGGCTGCAGGAAACCGCGGCATCCCATCGGGAGTCGGTTACCACGTCCCGTGATGAGCTCGACGCCCAACGTGAGCGGGCCGATGCGCTCGACCCGAAGTCGAATGCGTCGGGGGTCGAGCAGGCGCAGGCCGAGCAGATACCGCCCGACGGGCAAACGCCTGCACCCGAGCAACAACGGTCGTGACCATTACCCGACGACCAACTGCTGAACCAACATCTGGCCCAACCACTCCTCGTATCGTTTGGCCGACCAGCCGCGTAGCCGGACCAGTCGGTCGAACAGCGCAGGGTCGGTTGCCAGCCACGCGACATCAATCGCCTCGCCGCGAGCCAGGTCGGGGTTGAGGGCATCGAGGGCTGCCAACCGTTCGACGATCATGCGCGCGCCCGCCAGGCGTTGACGTTGCGACTCCTCGACCAGTGCCTGCGCCGCGGCATCCAGTCCGGCGGCGCCTTCGAGGGCCTGAAAAAGGCGGGCGACGCGGGCGTCGATTTCCACCAGGATTCGCGCCCAGTCCGTGATCAGTGCCCTGGGATCGCCCTGTGCCAGCAGCCGCCGCATCGCCGGGCGGTCCGCCAGCGCGACAGGTTGATCGTCGCCGGCGACCGCCGAGTCCAAGGCCGCCTTGAGCAGTTCGAATTTCCCGCCAACCGCCGTGAAGACCGTTTTGCGACTCACGCCCGCGGCCTCAGCGACGGCATCGATCGTCGTCGCGCCGTAACCGTCTTCGACGAATAACCGGGCCGCTTCGGACACGATCGACCGCCGTGTCTGGCGCGCCTGTGCCGTGCGCAGCTCTGAACGGTAATCCCGCTTGACAGACCCGGGCATTCTAGGTAACTCTGAGTGTATTCATTACACTCAATACTACCTTAAATTTGGAGGAAGCGTGCGAACCGTCATCGTGGGTGCCGGGCCGACCGGTCTGTTCACCGCGATTGCACTGGCCCGTCGCGGCCGTGCGGTCGTCGTCGTCGACCGTGATTCCGGACCGCCGGCGCATGGAATGTGGCAGCGCAAGGGCGTGATGCAGTTCCACCACGCCCACACCTTCCGTGGACCGGTCGTGGAGGCGTTGCAGGCCGAAATGCCCGACGTGCTCGACGATCTGACGGCGGCGGGCGCCGGACTGCCAGTTGCGCCGGACGGGCGACCCACGGCACTGCTGTGTCGGCGGATGACGTTCGACCGCGTCCTGCGCGACGGGGCGAAGGTTGAGCCGCGGATAACGCTTGTCGCCGGCCATGTCGACCACCTTCTGCAGGCGGGTGGACGCGCAACGGGCGTGCGGGTGCACGGTCGTACGCTCGCAGCCGATTTGGTCATCGACGCGTCGGGCCGGGCCAGCCGATTCACCAGCACGGTCCGCGCGCACGCCGCCGGCGGTGACTGCGGCGCCACTTACGTCACCCGCCAGTACCGGTTGCACGAGACGGCGACGGCCCCTCCGGTCAACTCGCCCATCGGCCTTGGACTGAGTCTGCCCGGCTACTGGGCCCTCGCGTATCTGCACGACGACCGCACAGTCTCGATCACGTTCACCCATGACGGCACCGACAAGCGACTTCGCCGCCTGCGCTACGACGGCGTCTTCGAGAGCGCGGTGCGCGCCATCCCGCAGCTGTCGGAGTGGATCGATCCCGCACGCTCACAACCGATCACGCCGGTGCTGCCGGGCGGCCGGATGTACAACAGCTATCGGGGACAACTCGACGGCTCGGGCAAACCCGTTCTGCCCGGACTGATCTCGGTCGGCGACGCGGTGTGCACGACGACGCCGCTGGCTGGGCGCGGGGTCACCCTGGCACTCATGCAAGCCCGGGAGCTGATCCGCAGACTCGGCGAGAACCCGCATGATATCGACACCGCGACAATGCAATTCGACGATTGGTGCTCGGACAACATCCGACCGTGGTTCGACGACCACCGCTACACGGACGCCGATCGGGTACGCCGATGGTCCGGTGAGGACGTCGATCTCGGCCGCCGGCTGCCGTCGGACCTCATCGTCGCCGCCGCCGAAGCCGATCCGCAGCTGCGCGAGGTCGTCGATCCCTACGCCAGAATGGACGCGCCGCCCGCCAGCCTGGCGCCCGCCGAACCCCGTGCTCGGGAGATCTTCGCCGCCGGCTGGCGCCCCCCTGTGCCGGCCGGCCCGACACGCGCCGAACTGGGCGAACTGTGCAGCGACTTCGCCTACGGCGCCGCTTAGCGCGGCGGCGTCCAAGACACCGGCAGCCGCTTGATGCCGTGGATGAACGGCGATAGCAATCGTGCGGGCTCTTCGGTCGCCTGGATATCGGGTATCTGGCAGTGCAGCTCCTCGAAGGCGACGCTGATCTCGCGACGGGCGAGGTTGGCGCCGAGGCAGAAGTGTGCGCCACCACCACCGAAGCCGGCGTGCGGGTTGGGTGTACGACCGAGATCGAAGGTCCACGGATCGGTGAACTTGGCCTCGTCCCGGTTGGCCGAGCAGTACCACAGCGTGGCCTTGTCACCGGCAGCCAACTTCGTGCCGCTGAGCTCGCAGTCTTCGGTGAGCGTGCGCCGCATATAGATCACCGGCGCCGCCCACCGGACGATCTCCTCGACCGCGGTGGGAGCCATGCCGTCGTAGTCGGCCCACCATTTCGCACGCTCGTCGGGGTATCGAGTGAGCGCGACGACACCGTGGCTGATCGCATTGCGGGTGGTCTCGTTGCCGGCGACCACCAACAGGATGAAGAACGACGCTATTTCCACCGATGTCAGCCGTTCACCGTCGACCTCGGCCTGCACCAGCGCCGTCGTCAGGTCCTCGTGCGGGTTGACGCGGCGGTCCTCGGCATGTGCGGTGGCGTAGGCACCGATATCCATCGCCACCTTCACAAACTCCTCGTAATCGGTGGCGATGTCCTTGTCACCGAACCCCAGGAGCACGTTCGTCCAGTGGAAGATCATCTGATGGTCGTCCTCGGGGATGCCCATCATGTCGCAGATCACCTGTAGCGGCAGTGGGCCGGCCAACTCCGTGACCACTTCGCCGGTGCCATCGGGATGCTCGGCGATCATCGTCTCGACGAGGCGTCGAGCCCGGTCTCGCACGGACGCCTCGGTGCGTGCGACGACTTTGGGGGTGAATGCCCTGCTGACGATGTTGCGCAGCCGCAGATGCCGCGGATCGTCCATGACGATCATCGACCCGAAATACTCGGAGAGCTCCGGGTTCGCGTCGTTGATGGTGATGCTCGGACTCGAACTGAAGATATGTGGATGACGGCTCGCGTACCAGATGTCCTCATACGTGGTCAGCGCCCAATGGCCGGAACCCCCTTCGACGCCGGGCGTCACCAGTGGGAGGTGAAACGATATCGGTGCCTCGCGTCGCAGCGTCGCGAAGGCCCCGTCGCGCAGGTCGTCGTCGAGTGTCCAGAATTTCCAGTCACCGAGGTCGATATCGGACAGTGGCACATCCGGGGGAGCAGTTCCGTTGACCCGAGTCGCGATACCCACGTTGTCGAGCCTAGGTTCCCGCCGCCGATGGGTCGAGGATTTCTGACCGCAAAGCGGTCCGCGGGCCCGATCCGACGTGATAGCACTCCAAAGGTGCGCAACCCACATGCAGGACAACCCTTTACGACGACGGATGAGGAGATCGCCGAGGCGCTTCTCGACGTCAGTATCCCGACACTGATGTTGTCGCTGGTCCACATGTCCGGGGACCCCAGCCTGATCCGCGGCGAACTCAAACCGGCCGGGCTGTTCCTCAACGAGGTTCAGGGCGACATGTCCGAGGAAGACAAGGCCGCCGTCCGCAAGATCGCCCTGGAGGTGATCGCCGACTACCGCGACGGCGGCTGTCCCGAACCCGCGCCGATCGGGGCGGAGTTGCTCCACGAGATGATGCAGTGGCTGGTGTGCGAACCCGTTCCCGACGAATACGTTCCGATGCTGCTCGAGGAAATGGAGCTCGACGGCCGCGATGCCCGCACCACCCGCGCTCTCGATACTTCGTCATGCGACCAGTTCCCTGTGCTAGTCATCGGATGCGGAGAATCGGGGCTGCTGGCCGGAATTCGGCTCCAAAAGGCCGGCATTCCGTTCACGATCGTCGAGAAGAACGCCGGGGTCGGCGGAACATGGTGGCAGAACACCTATCCCGGTGCGCGGGTTGACGTCGACAATCATTTCTACTGCTACAGCTTCGAGCCGACGGATGCGTGGACGCACTTCTTCGCCGAGCAGCCCGAGCTGCAGCGCTACTTCCAGCGCGTCATGGACCGCTACGACATCGGCCGGCACGTGCTGTGGAAAACCGAGGTCACCGAGGCGGCCTGGGACGACGCCGGCGGCACTTGGACCGTTCGGACCCGGGATCGCAACGGCGCGACGGCGACGCTGTCGGCGCGGGCGGTCATCAGTGCGGTCGGGCAGCTCAACCGGCCGCATCTCCCCGCGATCCCGGGCCAGGAACTGTTCTGCGGACCGGCTTTTCACTCCGCCGAGTGGGACCACTCGGTAGACCTGCGCGGCAAGCGCGTGGCGCTGATCGGCGCGGGAGCCAGCGGATTCCAGATAACGCCGGCCATCGCCGGGGAGGTCGAGCACCTGACCGTGTTCCAGCGGACCGCGCAATGGATGTTCCCCAATCCGAACTACCACGCCGAGGTCGGCCCCGGTGTGCAGTGGGCGCTGCGTCATCTGCCGTTCTACGAACGCTGGTACCGATTCCTGCTGTTCTGGCCGGGCTGTGACAAGGGGTTGGCGGCCGCCCGGGTCGACCCGGACTACCCCGACCAGCAGCGCGCCGTCAGCGAACTCAACGAGATCGCCCGCGTCATGTTCACCGAATGGATCTCAAGTCAGATCGGCGACGATGCCGAACTGCTGGCCAAGGTGCTGCCCGACTACCCGGCCACCGGCAAGCGGACCCTGCAGGACAACGGCAGCTGGCTGAAGGCGCTGACCCGCGACAACGTCGACCTGATTCGCACGGGCATCGCCCGCATCGAGCGCGACGCGGTCGTCACCGACGACGGCATCCGCCACGAGGCCGACGTCATCGTCTACGCCACCGGCTTTCAGGCCAACCGGATGCTGTGGCCGATGACGGTCGTCGGGCGCGACGGCGAGATCCTCAGCGAGCGGTGGGGCGAACGGCCGTCGGCGTATCTGGGCATCACGGTGCCCGGTTATCCCAACTTCTTCTGCATGTACGGTCCCGGCACCAACCTGGCGCACGGCGGCAGCCTGATCTTCCACTTCGAATGCCAGATGCGCTACATCACCGAATGCCTCGAACTGCTCATCGCGGGCAGTCACCGGTCCGTGGAGCCGCGCGCCGATAAGGCGCGGGAATGGCACGAGCGCAGTCAGGCCGAAATGCGCAAGCTGGTGTGGTCACAGCCGTCGGTCATGCACTCGTTCTACAAGAACGCCTTCGGCGAAGTGCACATCCTGAGCCCGTGGCGCCTGGTCGACTACTGGGCTTGGACCCGCCAGCCCAACCCGGACGACTTCGTGTTCCGGTAGCGGCTAGGTCAGTTCATGCGATTCATGATCTCGCAGATCACCCAGCCCTTGTCGACGTCGATGGAATACCAAGACACCGGTAGAAGGGCATCTCGCTACCGGGAACGACGTTCATCGTCGAGACGATCGATCGTCGCCAGCCCCCGCTCAACCGGGGCGGATGTTCTTGTTGTGGTGGAAGGCGTTCTCGGGGTCATACTTGGCCTTGACCTCGGCGAGTCGCCGGTAGATGTGATCGCCGTAGGCCTCTCGCACGCGGCAGGTGTCGTCGTCGGAATCAAGGAAGTTGACGTAGACGCCGGCGCGTTGGGGTTGGAGGGCTTGGAGGAACCGCCGCGCCCAAGCGGTCTCGGCCGCGGCGTGCTCGCCGGACTCGTCAGGGCGCCACACGGCGTCGATGATGATGTTGTGGGCCACGTCGCGACCGGCGTAGGCGGTGGCGTCGTGGGGGACTCGGGCGACGGCGCCACCCATGTGGAACATCGCCGAGTACGACCGGGGCGAGCTGGCGCCGTAGGCGTGATCGGCGATGACGGCGATGACGTCGTCGGAGAGCCCGGCGAGGTTCGTGGACTTCCAGTAGTAGTGCCACCCGTGGATGACGGTGTCGTCGAGGCCGCCCTGGAAAGCGGCGTACGGCGTGGGTGAGATCAGGTCCACGAGCGGCGTCCCGAGCCGGCGGAGGGCCCGCACCGCACGCTCGCCGTCTTCGACGGCGCCGGCGTAGCAGCAGGCGACGGCGATGGCCGGCCGCCAGTGCAGGTCCTCGCGAATGACCGGCAGTGGGGGGACGGTGCCGAGCCTGATTACGGTGCCGAGTTCGTCGGGCGCTTCGGCGGCGAAGTCCCGGTAGAAGCGCAGCACGTCGGTGGTGTCGTCGGCCGCCCAGAACACGGGTCCGGCCATCACGGTC
>JBEVHG010000057.1:0-18278 GCA_040511335.1 Mycobacterium sp.
GATAGGTCGCTGCGTCGAGCAATGTCTGCTGCAATGTCTGATCCAAGCCCGTGCGTTCGTACACGGCGGACACATCGGCGATCCGGCCGGCGTCGACCCATGCGCGAAGGGAACTGCCGAGGAAGGTCTGCCAGACATCGGGGGGATCGCCGGCCCGCAGGCGGGCAGCGAGCGCCACCTGGACATTGCTCCCACCACCACCGGCGATTGCGCCGTCGATGACTTCAACGTCCGGGTTCTCCGCCTTGAAGGCGTTCAGCAAGACTTCGAAGGCTGGATGTTCGGACGGCGACACCCACCACGAAACAACTTCGAGCCGATCGGTCGGGTCGGAGAAGTTCGCCTTTTGTCCGCTGCCACCGCATGCCGTGAGGATCAATGCCAGCGCGATGATCCAGTAGCGTTTCATGCTCGTTCTCCAACCGTGCGGGGTGTGGCTCTGAGATCGAAGACGGCGAAGCTGGTGACGACGGCGAAGCAGACGGCGGGGACGATGAATGAGATCGCCGGGCTGGTCGCGTCGAGGAGGCGGCCTTGGATCAAGGGCATGATCGCCCCACCGACGATCGCCATCACCAGTCCGGCTGCGCCGAATTTCGTTGCGGGACCTAGTCCCTGCAGAGCGACACCGTAAATCGTTGGAAACATGAGTGACAAGCAGAACGACACTGCGACGAGGGCCACCACGCCGGCCATGTTCGGTGAGAACATCGCAAAGATACAGAGGAGGACCGCGAGTGCGGCGAGAACTGCGAGCACTTTCGTCGCGCGGACCCGCCCGATCACCCAGGTCATGATGAATCGCGAGATGAGGAACACGATCAGGCTGATTTGTAGGAGGAAGCCGCCTAACTGCAGCGATCCGCCCAGCGCCTGTTGTGAGTACTGGATGATGAATGTCCAGGTGCACACCTGGGCCGCCACATTGAAAAACTGGGCTACCACTCCATACACGTAGTGCTTGTTCGACAACAGGATCCTGAACGGCGATTTCCCTTCAAGATCACCAGACTCGAACTCTTCGACAATCGGCGGGGACTTCTGGATCGCAAATACCAGCGCAATCGCAATCAACACAAAGCCGAGACCGAGATATGGGCCCATCACCGCACCCAGTTGACCGGCGCGGATCGTATGCTCCTCCGCGGGGGTCAGATTGGCCACGTTCACCGGCTCGTCCAACTTGGGCAGGATGAGGGTGGCTGCCAGCAGCACACCGATGTTGGTGCCCACCGGGTTGAAAGCTTGCGCGAAGTTGAGCCGCCGTGTCGCGGTCTCTTCCGGACCCAGCGAAAGGACGTATGGGTTTGCAGAAGTCTCAAGTATCGAGCAGCCGGCGGCTATCGCAAACAATGCAACGAGGAACGCTTCGTACGTCATGATCTTGCTCGCCGGATAGAACGCAAACGCCCCCGCCGCGGCTAGCAAGAGGCCCGTAAGAAGACCAGCCTTGTATCCAAACCGCTGATTGATGAACGCGGCTGGAATTGCCAGCAAGAAGTACGCGCCGAAGTACGCCAATTGAACCAGCGAGGCCTGGAATGTACTCATATCGAAGATGCGCTTGAAGCCCGCCACCATGGGAGTGGTGAGGTCGGCCGCTACACCCCATGCGGTAAAACAGCAGATGAGGACACCAAATAGCACCCACATCTTCGGAAACACCAAACTCGGTTTCGCCGTCTCCGCTGACGCTTCGGGGGGTTGATCGGCGTGCTCGGTAGTCGTCATGCTCGGTACCTCTGATCGTTGAGAAGGGTTCAGACTGCGGCCCGAACTGTGATCTCGATCACGCTACTCAAGTCGTGCCTCTCACGGAATGGTTTAGCGCCAGGATTCGTCAGTCTTCGATCAGCCGGTTCGCCGCCCGATCGCGGATGGCCCGATCCGGTTGGCGGCGCCCGGCCGTGCGACAGTGAGCGCCGCCGACAGCGCGGCAACCTTGATCACCTGGCGCAGCACGTCGGTACTGATATTGCGCAGTTGGTCCCGACGGTGCCCGCCGAGCAGCGCAACGTCCGAGAGCGCGTCGATCAAACCGGTCATGAACGCGTCACCGGCACCCCTTCTCGCCGACGTGACAACCGCTGCCCACGCAAGCGGGATGACCCGGGGTCGTGGCGCGCCCACGCGCACAGGAGGCGCCGTGTATCGCCAACATCGGATATTGCATACGGGGAAATAGGTTGGACGACTGCCTCATCAGTCCCTCAGCTGGAAAACCAACGCATTGCCACTGAGCGCTGCACGAGCGACATCGTCGCGCGGCATGCGGCATAAGCGGATGTTCAGCGACAGCGGCCCAGCGCGTCGTCGTAGGCGACCATTGAGACAGGGAGTTCCACGTCCCCGTGGTCGGTGACGACGACGGGCTGGTGCGGGTTGAGGCCTGCGGGCTGTGCGGGACCGATCATGAGCAGTACACGGGAGAACTCGCGAGCGGATTCGCGTTCGTCCCCGGTCATGAGACGGTCGGAATCATCGAGACGATCGGGCCGCGGGCCGCGCAGCGGTGGGGTGTGGCTGCCGGTGACCGGGTGGCCGTGCGTGCCGCCACCGACGATGTCGTGCGAAACGGTGCCGTCAGAGGCTGTACAGGACTGAGGCGATCATCCGCCACGTCCCGACGGCGGTGACGAGTTCGATGGCGTCGCCAGTTGGCCGCCCGACGGCCGCCTCCGGCTCAGACGATCCGGTAGGTCTGCACCGCGTGGGCGACGATATTGCCGTCGGCGTCGGTGGTGGTGATCTCGGTGAAGGTAAGTTCCTTGCGCCGCCGGACCGTGCGGCCGTGGCACACCAGGTCGGAGCGCTTGGCGGCGCCCACGTACTGGATGCTCATCGCGATCGTCGAGGCATGCATTCCCTTGTCGAAGTCGTGGTTCGACCACGCGGCCGCGGCACCGGTGGTGTCCATCACCGACGCGATTACCCCGCCGGGAAAGTTAGGTGCCGCCGTTGGTCAGGTCTTCCCGGAGGGGGAGCCGGATGGTGACGTCGTCGGGTTCGTTAGCGCTCGAACACGATGCCCAGGCCGGCCAGCAACGGCGTTGTCGGCATGAGGTCGCGCACCGCCCGGCGGCGCTTGTGCTGTTGCACATCGGTCAACGACCCGGCCATAGGCGGCACACTACTGGCGCACCGGCGTCGGCCGACACGTCGGTGGACACTGGCATAGCGCCCAGCGACGACGACGAGCCGCCCCCGTTCTGATTTGCTTCGGTCATTAGAATCGTTGTCAACGGCACCGATCCGGCCATCACCGGGGAGCCTTCGGAAGAACAGCTGAACAGCTCAGTAGAACCGAACGGGCGGGCCCGTCACAGCCCGACGATGAGCGGCGCACACCCGTGTGCGCAAGCGGGGTGGTACCGCGGCGCTCGCGCACCAGCGCGACGTCGTCCCCGTGCCTGAACGAACCTGGGCACAGGAGACGACGCACGCAGTGACCACCTATCCCAAGCCGGCGAGTGGGCCGCCGAACTTCCCTGAGCTGGAAGCCGATGTCCTGGACTACTGGGACGGCGACGACACGTTCCGCGCCAGCGTCGCCCGCCGCGACGACGCCGAAGAATACGTCTTCTACGACGGCCCGCCCTTCGCCAACGGGCTGCCGCACTACGGGCACCTGCTGACCGGGTACGTCAAGGACATCGTCCCGCGGTATCGCACCATGCGCGGCTACAAGGTGGAGCGCCGGTTCGGCTGGGACACCCACGGCCTGCCCGCCGAACTCGAGGTGCAGCGACAGCTCGGCATCACCGACAAGTCGCAGATCGAGGAAATGGGCATCGAGAAGTTCAACGACGCTTGCCGGGAGTCGGTGCTCAAGTACACCAACGAGTGGCAGGCCTATGTCACCCGCCAGGCCCGCTGGGTGGACTTCGACAACGACTACAAGACGCTCGACCCCGACTACATGGAGTCGGTGATCTGGGCGTTCAAGCAGCTGTGGGACCAGGGCCTGGCCTACGAGGGCAACCGGGTGCTGCCGTACTGCTGGAACGACGAAACCCCGTTGTCCAGTCATGAATTGCGGATGGACGACGACGTCTACCAGAGCCGCCAGGACCCCGCCATCACCGTTGGGCTCAAGGTCGACGGCGGTGAGCTGGATGGCGCCTATCTATTGATCTGGACGACGACGCCGTGGACGCTGCCGTCCAACCAGGCCCTCGCGGTCAATCCGGAGGTCACCTACGTCCAGGTCGAAGGCCCCGACGGCCACCGCTACGTGCTGGCGGAGGCCCGGCTGGCCGCCTATGCCCACGAGTTCGGCGAGGGGCCCGTGATCGTCGGCACGTATGCCGGCGAGCAACTCCTGGGCGTGCGCTACCTGCCGCCGTTCCCGTACTTCATGGACGGAGATCAGGCACGCAACGCTTTTCAGGTGCTGGCCGGTGATTTCGTCACCACCGAGGACGGCACCGGCATCGTGCACATGTCACCGGCCTACGGCGAGGACGATATGGTCACCGCCGAGGCAGCCGACATCGTCGCGGTCACCCCCGTCGACTCCAGGGGCCGCTTCGACGCCACCGTCCCGGAGTACGCCGGCCAGCATGTCTTCGACGCCAACCCGCAGATCATCCGCGACTTGAAGAACCAGACCCGCTCGGCCGCCGCCAACGGGGCCGTTCTCCTTCGCCACGAAACCTACGAGCACAGCTACCCGCACTGCTGGCGCTGCCGAAACCCGTTGATCTACCGCGCGGTGTCATCGTGGTTCGTCAAGGTGACCGAGTTCCGCGACCGCATGGTCGAACTCAACCAGCAGATCACCTGGTACCCCGACCACGTCAAGGACGGCCAGTTCGGCAAGTGGCTGCAGGGTGCCCGCGACTGGTCGATCTCGCGAAACCGCTACTGGGGCACGCCGATTCCGGTGTGGGTCTCCGACGATCCGGCGTATCCGCGCATCGATGTTTACGGCAGTCTCGACGAACTGGAACATGACTTCGGCGTCCGCCCGACCGACCTGCACCGGCCCTACATCGACGAATTGACCCGACCCAATCCCGACGACCCGGCCGGGCGCTCGACGATGCGGCGCATCCCCGACGTGTTCGACGTGTGGTTCGACTCGGGGTCGATGCCCTATGCCCAGGTGCACTACCCGTTTGAGAACGTCGATTGGTTCAACAGCCACAACCCGGGCGACTTCATCGTCGAATACATCGGACAGACCCGCGGCTGGTTCTACACGCTGCACGTGCTGGCCACCGCGCTGTTCGATCGCCCGGCGTTCCGCACGTGCGTTGCGCACGGCGTCGTGCTGGGCAACGACGGGCAGAAGATGAGCAAGTCGCTGCGCAACTATCCCGACGTCACCGAGGTGTTCGACCGCGACGGCTCCGACGCCATGCGCTGGTTCCTGATGGCCTCGCCAATCCTGCGCGGCGGAAACCTGATCGTCACCGAGCAAGGCATCCGCGAAGGTGTCCGCCAGGTGCTGCTGCCGTTCTGGAACGCCTACACCTTCCTGGCGCTCTACGCGCCGAAGAAGGGCACTTGGCGCACCGATTCGGCCAACGTGCTGGACCGCTACATCCTCGCCAAACTCGCCGAGCTGCGCGACGACCTCACCGAATCGCTGGACGTCTGTGATATCTCCGGCGCCTGCGACGAACTGCGCCAGTTCACCGAAGCGCTGACGAATTGGTATGTGCGACGGTCACGTTCGCGGTTCTGGGAGGAGGACCCCGACGCCATCGACACGCTGCACACCGTGCTGGAGGTGACCGGCCGGCTGGCCGCGCCGCTGCTCCCGTTGACCACCGAGGCGATCTGGCGCGGCGTGACCGGTGAGCGCTCGGTGCACCTGACCGACTGGCCGAACGCCGACGATCTTCCCGCCGATCCGGAACTGGTCGCCGCCATGGACCAGGTGCGTGAGGTGTGCTCGGCGGCATCCTCGCTGCGCAAGGCCAAGAAGCTGCGGGTGCGTCTGCCGTTGCCGAAACTCACTGTGGCCGTGGAGAATCCACAGGCGCTGGAGCCGTTCGCCGACCTCATTGCCGACGAGCTGAACGTGAAGGATGTCGAGCTCACCGACGCTATCGATACCTACGGTCGCTTCGAGCTCAGCGTCAACGCCCGCGTCGCCGGGCCGCGGCTGGGCAAGGATGTGCAGGCCGCGATCAAGGCCGTCAAGGCCGGCGAGGGCGTCGTCCACGCCGACGGCACCCTGACGGCCGGGCCGGCGGTACTTCAGCCCGACGAATACAGCACCCGGTTGGTGGCCGCGGACCCGGAGTTCACCGCGGCACTGGCCGACGGCGCCGGGCTGGTGGTGCTGGACGGCACCGTCACCGAGGAGTTGGAGGCGGAGGGCTGGGCCAAGGACCGCATCCGCGAACTGCAGGAGCTGCGCAAGTCGACCGGCCTCGACGTGTCCGACCGCATCGCGGTGGTGATGTCGGTGCCACCGCAGCACGAAGCCTGGGCCCGCACGCACAGCGATCTGATCGCACGCGAAATCCTCGCCACCAGTTTCGAATTCGGCGAGCCGGCCGACGGTAGCGTCGAGATCGGCGATGGGGTGCGGATAACCCTCGCCAAGGCGTGATCAGGCCAGCAGGTTCCGGACCTCGAGGACGATGAAGATCGCGAGGACGACCTCGCTCACGATCCACGAGTTCGCGTTCATCCAATCGCGTGTGCGGGGCAGAACCGTGCGGGCGCGCTCGCCCAGCGCGGCCACCAGCAGGGCGGGAATCGCCAGCACGAACAAGGTGACGGCGACGAACACCAGGTGGGCCACCAGGGCAGGGGCGATTCCCTTGTTGCCCGCGACCGGTGCTGCGCCGCCCCCCGGTCGCGCCCCGCACGATGAAATACGTGATCGTCACGATGGCGGTGATCGAGAGCGACGCACCGGCGATGTAGGCCAGCGAGTTTCGCGCCCAGTTGACGCTGGTCGCAAGGAACACCGCGGAGACGATCTGCGCCCGGCGATCATGACCAGGACGAACGACAGGACCGTCAGCAACCCATGCAACACCGGACGAACCCTACGGGGTGCGCTACCCCTTGATGGCGCGCCAGCGCTGCTCGCCGCCCTTGGTGTCGACGAAGACATCGCTGAACCCGGCGCGGCGCAACCGGTCCGGCAGCGTGGCGGGGGAGACCGGGTTGTAGGTGTCGCCGATGTGGACGATCCGGAATCCCAGCGAAGCCACCCCGTCGCTGCCGGCGAACACCCCGCCCGGGGAGAGCACCCGCAATGCCTCGGCGAACAGCCGGTCCTGCAGCGCGGGCGTCGGCACGTGATGCAGCATCGTGAAGCACACCACCGAGCTGAACTGCGCCGCGGGCAGGCCGGTCGCGGTTCCGTCGCCGGTGATGATGTGGGCGTGCGAGCCGTAGCGGGCACGCAACCGGTCCGCCATCGGCGCGTCGATCTCCACGCATGTCAGGCTCGGCGTCTGCTGCGCCAGCACCCGCAGGTTGGCGCCGTAGCCGGGTCCGATCTCCAGCGTGTTATCGCCCAGTTCGACGTCGCGCAGCGCCCACGGCAGCAGCTTGCGCTCGACGGCTTTGGCCCAGTAGTTGGAGCTGCAGCACAGCCGATGCAACACATTCATGCCCATGCATATGACGGTAGGGCAATAGCATCTGGAATTGTGGAGTCCCCCACGCGTGCGGCGTGGATGGCGGCCGCCCTCGTCATGACCGGCGCCACAGTGCTCGCGGGGACTGCGTGGGTCGTTGACCCCGGTGTGCAGCCCCGCGATTTCATCGGCACGACCTTGGTCATCGGTGGGCTTCCGGCCACTGCAGCGTGGCTCATCGTCCGGCGTGGCGCGGCTGCGGCGATCGGCCCCGACGCCCATGCGCGGCTGCTCGCACTCGCGACCGCCGGCCTCCGTCGCGGCCATGCCGAGTCGGGCGCCGCGGTGCGGGCCGAGTTCGCCGGCATCGACCGGCGCGACGAGCGTCGCCGCTTTGCGCTCGGACGCGCCTGGACGGCGCTGCGCACCGGCTGGACTCGCACCGGGTTGCTCGTCGCCGCCGCCGTCGGGGCTTGTCTCGCAGCCACCACGCTCTTCACGTCGCGGGCCTCGCTGGCAGGGGACCGGACGGGCTCCCTCTTCGTAGTCCTGATCGTCGTGACGCCTGTGGCCCTGCTCGCCGTGGCGTGCGGCGTCGGCTTCCTCACGAGATCCGTGCGGTCCGGCATCGAGGTCGGTTTCCTCGCGATGCTCGGCGCATTCGTGGGGATCGTCGCGGTCGCGATGCCCGAGGGGGCGCTCTGGGCGGAGACCGCCGGTGTCTTCATGCTCGACGGCGACGCACCCGCCGTGGCGTTGACCGGCGGTGCCGGCGCCCTCGACGCACTGCAGTCGACGCTGATCTTCGGATTGCTCACCTGGCCCGCGTGGCCCGTGATCGGTGCCGAGCTCGGCGCCGCCCTCCGGCGGCGGCGACGTCGAGCAGCCGCGGAGCAATAGCATCGGCTCTTGTGGACTGTCTCGATCCCCGGGTCGTTTCGCTCCTGCCCGCCGGGCGGTGGGTGCTGCATCTGGACATGGATGCGTTCTTCGCCTCCGTCGAGCAGCTGACCCGCCCGACCCTTCGCGGACGGCCGGTCCTGGTCGGCGGTCTCGGCGGCCGCGGTGTCGTGGCCGGCGCCAGCTACGAGGCCCGCGCCCACGGCGCCCGCTCGGCGATGCCCATGCATCAGGCCCGCCGGCTGGTCGGCGCCGGCGCGGTGGTGTTGCCGCCGCGCGGCGTGGTGTACGGCGTCGCCAGCCGACGGGTCCTCGACACCGTGCGCACCCTGGTGCCCGTGCTCGAGCAGCTCTCGTTCGACGAGGCGTTCGGCGAGCCCGCCGAACTTGCCGGTGCCACAACCGAAGACGTGGAACTGTTCTGTCAGCACCTGCGGGCCACGGTCCGCTACGAGACCGGTCTGATCTCGTCCGTCGGCGCCGGCTCAGGCAAGCAGATCGCCAAGATCGCCTCCGGCCTGGCCAAGCCCGATGGCATCCGGGTGGTCCGCCGCGACGAGGAACGTGCGCTGCTCGACGGCCTGCCGGTGCGGCGGCTGTGGGGCATCGGACCCGTCGCCGAGGAGAAACTGCACCGGCTCGGCATCGAAACCATCGGCCAGCTCGCGGCCCTCACCGACGCCGAAGCCGGCAACATCCTGGGCGGCACCGTCGGACCCGCGCTGCACCGGCTGGCCCGCGGCATCGACGATCGGCCGGTCACCGAGCGCGCGGAGGCGAAGCAGATCAGCGCCGAGTCCACCTTCCCGACCGACCTGACGACGCTCGAGCAGTTGCGCGAGGCCACCGGTCCGATCGGTGAGCACGCCCACGAGCGCCTGCAAAAAGACGGCCGCGGCGCCCGCACGGTCACCGTCAAGCTCAAGAAATCCGACATGAGCACACTGACCCGCTCCGCGACGCTGCCGTACGCCACCGCCGACGCCGCTACCCTCATCGGCACCGCGCGTCGGCTGCTGCTCGACCCGGTGGAGATCGGGCCGATTCGCCTTGTCGGAGTGGGCTTTTCGGGCCTGTCCGACGTCCTGCAGGAGTCGTTGTTCCCCGATCTCGAGCAGGCGGCCGAGGTGTCGGACACCCATCAGCCGGTCGCGACCGCCGCAGTGCAACCCCCGACGACGTGGCGCATCGGTGACGACGTCGCGCACACCGACCACGGGCATGGCTGGGTGCAGGGCGCCGGCCACGGCGTGATGACCGTGCGCTTCGAGACCCGTAGCACCGGCCCCGGCCCGGTGCGCACGTTCCCCGATGACACCCCGCAGATCGACCGCGCCAACCCCGTCGACAGCCTGGACTGGCCCGACTACCTCAGCGACCTGGCGGCCCGCTCAGCCCCAGCGGGCGACGACGTCCTCGACGGGTGAGCCGGCCGCCAGCGCCGCCATCAGCAGCACCCGGGCCTGCGGCGGCCGCAGCCGTGACACCACCACCGCGCCCGCGTCCACCAACTCACGACCGGGCCCGTACCCGGGACTGACCTGCCCGCCGGGCACGCGCGTCGACACCGCAACCACAACGCCGTCTCGGCAATGCCGCCGCACCGCCTCGATCACCGGCGGGCCGGCATTGCCCGAGCCCACCGATTCCAGCACGATGCCCCGCGCGCCCGCGGCCACACACGCATCCATTGCCGTGGCGTCACTTCCGAGATATGCGGCGACGATGTCGACACGCGGTGCCGTGGCCGCCGACAGCTCACCAAGAAAGGGCCGGACCTTGGAGCAGCGCGCGGTGAACGGTTCGTCGCCGACCGAGCCGAGCGCGACACCGGCGAAGCCGGCGAGATCACGGGTGGCGACCTTCTGCAGGCCCAGCGGCTGCCACACCGTGCCCGCGAAAGTCACCAGGACGCCGAGGTCACGGGCCGCCGCACTGGCCGCCACCGTGAGCGCATCGCGCAGGTTGCGTGGCCCGTCGGCGTCCGGGGCGTCCGCGCTGCGCTGCGCCCCGGTGATCACCACCGGCATCGCCCCGCCGTAGGTCAGGTCCAGCCACAGCGCGGTCTCCTCCATGGTGTCGGTGCCGTGTGTGATAACCACGCCGTCGGCCGCGGAGACCCGCAAAACCGTCGTGCGGATCCGGTCCCAGTCGGCGGGCGTCAGCTGCGAGCTGTCCAGCGCCATCAGGTCGATGACCTCGACGTCCAGGCCCGCGGTCAGTTCGGCGCCGCTGCGGGTCGGTCGCCGCACCCCGGCGCTGTCGGTGCTGGTGGCGATCGTGCCACCGGTGGCAATGACGACGAGTCGGCCCATGGGTGAAATCATCCCGCATAGCGGTTAAGGGATGATAGGGCCCGTGACTGATGAATCGCCGGACTCGACCGAGCCCCCTCGTCGGCTGCGCCTACTGCTCACCGTCGCGGCGGCGGTGCTCGCCCTGGACATCATCACGAAGGTGCTCGCGGTCAGGCTGCTCACCCCAGGACAACCGGTGGCCATCATCGGTGACACCGTGACCTGGACACTGGTCCGCAATTCCGGTGCCGCGTTCTCGATGGCCACCGGTTATACCTGGGTGCTCACGCTGATCGCGACCGGTGTGGTGATCGGCATCATCTGGATGGGCCGCCGACTGGTGTCGCCGTGGTGGGCCATCGGGCTGGGCATGATCCTTGGCGGCGCGATGGGCAACCTGGTCGACCGGTTCTTCCGGGCACCGGGTCCGCTGCGCGGACATGTCGTCGACTTCTTTTCTGTCGGCTGGTGGCCGGTGTTCAATGTCGCCGACCCGGCGGTGGTCGGTGGAGCGATCCTGCTCGTCGCGTTGTCGCTGTTCGGGTTCGATTTCGATACGGTGGGCCGCCGCAAGGCCGACGCGGCATAGTGGCCTTCCAGCGGGCAGGAGCGCAACAACGGCGCTCGATGCCGGTCCCCGACGGGCTGGCGGGGATGCGTGTCGACGCCGGGCTGGCGCGGCTGCTCGGGCTGTCGCGCACTGCTGCCGCCGCGCTCGCCGAGGACGGCGGAGTCGATCTCGACGGTGCACCGGCAGGCAAGGCCGACCGGCTGACCGCCGGCGCCTGGCTCGAGGTGCGGCTGCCTGAGGCGCCGGCGCCGCTGGAGAACACGCCGGTCGATATCGAGGGCATGACGGTCCTGTACTCCGACGACGACATCGTCGCGGTCGACAAACCGGCCGGGGTCGCCGCGCATGCCTCGGCGGGCTGGACCGGTCCGACGGTGTTGGGCGGGCTGGCCGCCGCGGGCCATCGGATCACCACCTCCGGCGTACACGAACGCCAGGGCATCGTGCACCGCCTCGACGTCGGCACCTCCGGAGTGATGGTGGTGGCGATATCCGAGCGCGCCTACACGGTGCTGAAGCGGGCGTTCAAGCAGCGCGCCGTCGAGAAGCGCTACCACGCGCTGGTGCAGGGCCACCCCGACCCGTCCAGCGGAACCATCGACGCACCGATCGGCCGGCACCGCGGCCACGACTGGAAGTTCGCGGTCACCGAAGGCGGGCGCCACAGCATCACCCACTACGACACCGTAGAGGCGCACCAGGCGGCCAGCCTGCTCGACATCCAGCTGGAGACCGGCCGCACGCATCAGATCCGGGTGCACTTCGCCGCCCTGCACCACCCCTGCTGCGGCGACCTGACCTACGGCGCCGACCCGAAGTTGGCGAAAAAGCTTGGCCTGGAACGACAATGGCTGCACGCCCGGTCGCTGGCGTTCGCGCACCCCGCGGATGGCCGGCGCGTCGAGATCACCAGCCCGTATCCTCCCGATCTGCAGCATGCGCTCGATGTGCTGCGCCGCCACGAGTTGTGAGCGACGCCCGCAGGTCCGGTCTGCTCTACGGCGTCGGGGCCTACGCGATGTGGGGCATGTTCCCCGCGTTCTTCCCGCTGCTCAAGCCCGCCGGCGCGTTCGAGGTGCTGGCCCACCGGATCGTCTGGAGCTTCGCGTTGATGGCCGTGGTCATCGCCGTGGTGCGCCGCCTCGGCGACATCCGCGCGATCACCGCGCGCACATGGCTACTGCTGACCTTTGCGTCGGCCCTGATCTCGGTCAACTGGGTGATCTACGTCTACGCGGTGAACAACGGCCACGTGGTGGACGCGGCGCTCGGCTACTTCATCAACCCGCTGGTCACCGTGGCGCTGGGACTGCTGATCTTCCGCGAACGGCTCAACCGGGCGCAGTTCGTCGCCCTGGGCATCGCGGTGGCCGCCGTGGTGGAGCTGACCGTCGAGGTCGGCGCGCCGCCCGTCATCGGCCTAGGGCTGGCGTTGTCGTTTGGCCTGTACGGCGCGGTCAAGAAGGTGGTGCCGACCGATCCGAGGGTCAGCGTGGGTGTAGAAGCCGCGATCGCCACGCCGCCGGCCCTCGCCTTCATCGTGGCGCTGCAGGTCACCGGCCACGGGACGTTCACCAGCCACGGCCCAAGCCACATCGTGTTGATGATCTTGTCGGGGGTGGTGACGGCGCTGCCGCTGCTGCTGTTCGCCGCGGCCGCGCAGCGGCTGCCGTTGGTGACCATGGGCCTGCTGTTCTATCTGACGCCCGCGATGCAGCTGACTTGGGGCATCGTGGTCGGGCACGAGCCGATGCCGCCGGCGCGGTGGCTTGGCTTCGCGCTGATCTGGTTGGCGCTGCTGGTGTTCAGCGTCGACGCATTGTTGCGGGCCCGTGTCGATCGGGCCTCGCTTCAATCGTCATCACGGTGAAAGGCTGACAACTACGACACAAGTGGGGACGACATCATGCGCTACTGCCTGCTCATGCACTACCAGGAGGCCAGCGAGCTCGGGCTGACCGAAGAGGAGATGGCGCCGGCGATGGCGGCGTTCGACGCCTACGCCGCCGATCTGACCGCCGCCGGGGTGCTGGTCACCACCGAAGTGCTCGAACCCGTGGTGGCGGCGACGACCGTCACCGCCCGCAATGGCAAGCCCGAGATCCAGGACGGGCCCTTCGCCGACACCAAGGAACGGCTGGGAGGCATCTTCGTCATCGAGGTGACCGATCTCGACGAGGCACTCAAATGGGCGCAGCGCAACCCGGCCAACGACTGGGGCTCGATCGAAATCCGCCCGGTGGCGCGGACATACGCCGCCGACCGCGGGTGGTACACCCCGTAACCGGACCCGGGCGGGTCGCGGATGAGCTGGACCGGCTCACCCGCGACTCGTACGGTCGGCTATTGGCCCTATTGGCTGCACCCAGCCGCGATATCGCCGCGGCGGAGGACTCTCTGGCCGACGCGATGGAACGCGCGCTGGCGCGTTGGCCCCACGACGGTATACCCGCCAATCCCGAGGCGTGGATCCTGACCGTGGCCCGCAACCGGTTGCGCGACATGTGGAAGTCATCCGCCTACCGGATGACCCATCCGCTCGACGGAATCGACAGCGGCCCAACAGAAACCGATGACATGCCCGCCATTCCCGACCGGCGGCTGGAGCTGATGCTGGTGTGCACCCACCCCGCCATCGCCCACAACATCCGCACGCCGTTGATGCTGCAGGCCGTGCTGGGCGTCGACGCCGCCGCCATCGCCGAGGCGTTCGCCGTTCCACCGGCGACCATGGCTCAGCGGCTGGTGCGCGCCAAGAAACGGATCCGCGACGCCGGCATCCCGTTCGTGATACCCGACCGCGACGACCTGGGCGAGCGGTTGCCCGCAGTGCTCGAGGCGATCTACGGCGCGTACGCCATCGACTGGCAGGTCGCGACGGACGGGCCGGCGATCGAATCGCTGTCCGCCGAGGCGTTGCACTTGGCGGTGGTGCTGACCGAACTGCTGCCCGACGAGCCAGAGGTGCTCGGCCTCGCGGCGCTGGTGTGCCTGTCGGAGGCGCGACGACCGGCGCGGCGCACGGTGGACGGGAGCTTCGTCCCGCTCGACGAGCAGGACACAACGCGCTGGGACGCAACGCTTATCGATCGCGGAGAAGCCTTGTTGCGCAGGGCGCATGCCTTCGGGCGGCCCGGACGGTTTCAGTACGAGGCGGCGATCCAGTCGGCGCACTGCGATCGGGCGCGCAGCGGGCACGTCGACTGGAGGGCGTTGCGCAAGCTGCACCGTGCGCTGGTGCAAGTCGCCCCGTCACTGGGGGCGGCGGTGGCACTTGCCGCGGTGGACGGTGAAATCGACGGTCCGGCAGCGGGTTTGCGTGCGCTCGAGAATATCGGCGGCGAGCGGCTCGCTGACTTCCAGCCGGCCTGGGCCACCCGGGCGCATCTGCTGCGCAGAATCGGCCGAGGCGACGACGCTGCCGAGGCTTACCGGCGTGCCATCGAACTGAGCGCCGACCCCGGTGTGCGCGACTATTTGGCGGCGAAACTCGTTGAAACAGGGCGAAACCGCGACACCGGCGGATAGAATCTCGCCGACGGTGAAAGGATCCGATGACAGACGACATCTTCGCGAAGCTCGGCGACATCAAGGGTGAATCCTTAGACGCCAAACACAAGGACGAGATCGAGGTGCTGTCGTTCTCCTGGGGTGTCGCGACCCCTCCGCCCACCGGCGGTGGCGGCGGGGGTGGCACCGGCAAGGCGACCTTCCAGGATCTGACCATCAGCCACACCATCGATAAGGCCACCCCTGCCCTCTTCCAGGCGTGTGCGACCGGCCGGCGCCTCAGGAATGCGACCATCACCCACCGCAAGGCGGGGAAAGCTCAGCAGGAATACCTGATCGTCAGGATGGACGACGTCGTCATCACCGGCGTGAGCCACGCGGGAACCGATGAACAGCCGGACTTCGAGACGGTCAGCCTGAACTTCGCCAAGGTCCACTTCGAATACCGGCCCCAGAAACCCGACGGAAGTCTGGACGCCCCGGTACATTTCAAGTTCGACCTGAAGGCCAACAAAGTCTTCTAGGGCATCGTTGAAGGCGTGGGCGCGGTGGAGTCGTCCGATACCGAAGAACGCGAACTGACCGTCGACGAGGCGGTCCTGGTCGCGATCTCGTTGCAGAAGCAGCAACAGTTCGCGCACGCTGGCGCGTTGTATTCGCGCGTGCTCGAGGTGGCGCCGGACCATCCGGATGCACTGCACTTCTCCGGAGTGCTCGCGCACCAGGAGGGTCGCACCGACGATGCCGTCGCACTGATCAAGCGAAGCCTCGCGGTGTCACCGAATCATGCCGACGCGCACAGCAATCTCGGCATCGTGTTCGGTTCCGTTGGCCGGGTGGACGAGGCCATCGCCGCCTACCAGCGAGCCATCGCCATCGACCCAAGGCACGGCAACGCGCACAACAATCTCGGCGCAGTGCTGCGTGCGGCCGGCAGGCCGGAGGAGGCCGAAGTGGCCTATCGCACGGCGATCAGCCTGGACCCGGGTCATGTGGACGCCTACACGAACCTGGGCATCTTGCTCAACGGACTGAACCGAACGGTCGAGGCCTCCGCGTGTTTCTCCAAGGTCATCACGCTGCAGCCCAAACATCGTGAAGGGCGACGGCTGCTAGCGCTGGCACATTGCGTGCTTGGCGAGGTGGACCGGGCCGTGGAGATCCTCACCGAATGGCTCGAGGAGGAGCCGGGTAATCCGATCGCGGTGCACATGCTGGCCGCCGCAACAGGTCGCAACGTACCGCTGCGCGCGTCAAACGCGTTCGTCAAGAACACATTCGACAGCTTCGCCGAGAGCTTTGAGGCCAGGCTGGAGAGCCTGTCCTACCGCGCCCCCAAGCTGATCGCGGCCGCGCTCGGCGACGCCGGGCTTCGCGCCGACCAACGGCTGGACGTGCTCGATGCGGGCTGCGGGACCGGGCTGTGCGGCCCGTTACTCGCGCCGTACGCGTCGCGGCTGGTCGGAGTCGACCTGTCCGGCGGCATGCTGGAGCACGCGCGGAGCAAGAACGTGTACTCCGAACTGGAACAGTGCGAGCTCACCGCGTACCTGCGCGCCAGGCCCGAAGAGTTCGACGTCGTCGTCGCCGCCGACACCCTGGTCTACTTCGGTGATCTCCGGGAGTTCAGTGAAGCCGCCGCGCGTGCCCTCCGCCCGTCGGGTGTGCTGGCGTTCACACTCGAGCACGCCGTCGACGCCGCCGACGGCTACCGCCTGGAGCTTCATGGCCGCTACAGCCATGACCGCCGCTATGCCGAGCAGACACTTCTTGCAGCGGGGCTGCGGCCCCAATCCAGCTGCGCCGAACTGCGGATGGAGTCTGGCAGCCCGGTAGCGGGCCTGGTCATGCGCGGGTTCAAGGACCGGTCCGCGTGAGAGTGCCACGACCGGTGATCACCGTCCTTGCCGCGGTGGCAGCGCTGGCGACGCTCGGAACAGTGGCGGCCGGCGTGGTTTTTTCGGTTCGCGGACCGGGATCGGGGGAGGGCGCCCCGTCCCGGGAGGCGGCGCTGCCGTCCACCGCCCCGGCGGTTGTAATCAAGCCGTTGGCGGTGCGCCCGGTTGTCGACTCGCGCGGGACGACGCCCGAGCAGTGCCCGCCGCCTGCTGCACACGTGCCACCCACCGAGACCCTGGAAGCCTGTGATATCGAGCGCACCGCTGCCTACACGCTGGGTCCCGTCGTGATGCAGCTGCAGCTCACACGGGTCGACTCGGCCCCGCTGCCGATCAAGAATTCCTACGTTGTGCGCGTCGAAATGGACACCCCTTCGTCGGCCGCCTTCGCCGAGTACACCGCCGCTCACGTCGGCCAGCAGATGGCATTTGTCCGTAATGGTGTCGTCGTCTCCGCACCGGGAATAACGGCACCGATCATTTCCCCCGCGGTGGAATTGTCCGGCGAACTGACGGCTGCGCAGGCCGAGGAGGTCGCCAGGAGGTTGCGCGAGGAAGCCTGAGCGCCGCTACGGCGTCTGGCACACGGACTCGTTGCCGTAGAAGTCGACGGTGACCTCACCCTGGTGTTCCCAGAACTCCACCCGTCGCGGCCGTACCTGGCTCCGCTGCCGGAAGGTTCGGCGAAGACGATCGCCGTGTCGGTGCCCCAGGTCAGGACGGCGGCTTTCGGATCAAACTGGTTGTAGAACTGCGCAGTCAACGGCTTTGACCCGTCCTTTCAGCTCGACGAGCCGCGTCTGATACGACTCCAGCACGCAGCGGCGCACATCGTCTGCCTTCGCCGCTGACGCTGTACGTCGAGATCGACGTTTTGGCGCGTTCCTCTCGCAGTTTCGCGCCGAAACGTACGTTTGGGCGCTGGCCCACAGCCCCGAACCACAGTGTCGCCGGGATCAGCGACAGCCAGGGACGGTCGATCAGCAGCGTGGTCCACTGCACACTCACCAGTGTGTTCGGTGACCGCCGCAGACACCGAACACGACACGCCATGCGCGGCCGCCGCGACACGCCCAGAACTGTCGGAGCGCCGCCATAGACTGGCGGTCCTATGAACTCCTCCTTCGTGCACCTGCATAACCACACCGAGTATTCGATGCTGGACGGTGCTGCGAAGATCACCCCGATGCTGGCCGAGGCGCAGCGGCTGGAGATGCCGGCGATCGGCATGACCGATCACGGAAACATGTTCGGCGCCAGCGAGTTCTACAACAGCGCCGCCAAGGCCGGGATCAAGCCGATCATCGGCGTGGAGGCCTACATCGCCCCCGCCTCGCGGTTCGACACCAGGCGGAGTCTGTGGGGCGATCCGAATCAGAAGGGCGACGACGTCTCGGGCAGCGGCTCCTACACCCATCTGACGATGGTGGCCGAGAACGCGACGGGGTTGCGTAACCTGTTCAAGCTCTCGTCTCTGGCGTCTTTCGAGGGCCAGCTCGGCAAGTGGTCTCGGATGGACGCCGAACTCATCGCCGAACACGCTGCGGGC
>JBEVHG010000058.1:0-9430 GCA_040511335.1 Mycobacterium sp.
AGGACAACAAGCCGATCGCCGACGGTCTCGCACCGGAGAAAGGCACACTTCAGCTCTACAGCTACGCCGACTATGTCAGCCCCGACGCGGTGAAGTCGTTCGGTGACAAGTACGGCGTGCAGGTGCAGATCTCGACGTTCAACGACACCGACGAGGCGATCACCAAGATCCGCGGCGGGAACGTCGAATACGACATCTACTTCCCCAGCTACGACCAGATCAGCCGGATGGTGTCGGGCAACCTGATCCGCCCGCTCAATCACAGCTACATCCCGGACATCGGCAACGTGTGGCCGAGTTTCACCAATCCTTGGTACGACCAGGAGTGGCGCTTCACCGTGCCGTACACGATCTACACCGTCGGGATCGGCTGGCGTAACGACCAGGTGCCCGCCGACATCGGCGCGTTGCCGAATCCGTATGACTCGCTGTGGGATCCGGCCCACAAGGGCAAGACCGCGGTCCTCGACGACTGGCACACCGCGATGGCGATGGTGTTGTTGCGCGAGGGCATCACCGACGTCAACACCTCGTCGGAGGCCGACCTGAAGTTGGTGGGCGAGCAACTCACCGCGATGGTGGCCGCGACCTCGCCGAAGGTCACCATCACGGCGTACAACGACCTGCCCGCCGGCCAGCTCGGGCTCGCTCAGATGTGGTCGGGCGACATCATCAACGCCCAGTCCTACCTGCCGGAGGGGACCTCAACGGATGTGCTGCGGTACTGGTTCCCGCAGGACGGCAAGGGGCTGGTGGACAACGACCTGATGGTCGTGCTGCGCAGCGGGAAGAACCCGGTGCTGGCGCACCTGTTCATCAACCACATGCTCGATCCCGAAGTCGCGATGCAGAACTTCTCCGCGATCGGCTATCAGCCGCCGCAGGTCTCCATCACCGCCGATTCGCTTGTGGCAGAAGAGTTCATCCCGGAGAACCTGAGGTCCGCAATCGTCAGGCCGGAGTTCTTCGATGCCGGTTACCGGCTGCTCGAGCTGGATCCGGCCAATGATGATGCATGGCATAACGTCTGGCGGGCCTTCAAAGCCGGCGGTTCGTAGAATGCTGTGGCAGTATCAGTAATCTCGGCTCCACCGCCGGCGTCCCCGCCGCGGGAACGCACCGGCAGGATCTGGCCGGCGCTCGCCGCACCGGGAATCATCTGGCTGCTGCTGTGTTTCGTCTTCCCGCTCTACGTGGTGCTGTGCATCGTCTTCGGACAGGTCGACCCGCTGTTCCGCACCCCGATCCCGGTGTGGAACCCGTTGCAATGGGATCCCACTCAGTTCAATTACGTGCTCACCCACATCGTCGGCCCCGACGGTATCTTCGGGCCGGCATTGTTGCGCACCGCGGTCTACGTCGTGGTGGCCAGTTGCCTCTGCCTGCTGATCGCCTTCCCGGTTGCCTATTACGTGGCCCGGCTGTCCGGTAAGCGCAAGGGCCTACTGCTGGCGCTGCTGATCGCGCCGTTCTGGATCAGCTACATGATGCGGATGTTCGCCTGGGTGAACCTGCTGCAGGACGACGGCCTGGTCAACAGGGTCCTGAGACTTGGCGGTCTGTTCACCGTCAACGTGAACTGGTTGACCGGCCAACCCGTCGTGGTGATCCTCGGCCTGGTCTACGGCTATGTGCCGTACATGATCCTGCCGCTCTACGCCGGCCTGGACCGGCTCTCGCAGCCGATGCTGGAAGCATCGCGTGACCTTGGCGCCGACCGGTTTTCGTCGTTCTGGCGCGTCACGCTGCCGCTGTGCCGGCCGACGATCGTGGCGGCGGTCCTGCTGACCTGCCTGCCCATGCTCGGCGACTTCTTCACCAGCGACATGCTCTCGGCGTCGCCGAAGACCGCGATGGTCGGCAACCTCATCAACGACAGCGTGCGCACGCCGGGGCAGACCGGTCAGGCCGGGGCCTTCGTCATGTTGGTGTTCCTGGTGGCGTTGCTGCCGATGCTCTACTACATCCGGGTGACGTCGCGGCGCGACGAGGTGTCGACATGAAAAGCCCGGTCGCGTGGTGGAACGATCCGTGGCGACCGCCGCGAGTTTTGGTCGCGATCACCGTTGGGTACCTGGCGTGGTCACTGCTGCCGGTGCTCATCGCCGTGATGTTCTCGTTCAATGCCGGTCGTTCGCGAACCGTGTGGCAGGGCTTCTCGTTTCGCTGGTACTGGGGCGACCAGACGCTATCGGTCTGGCACGACGCCACCCTGCACAACGCGCTGCTGCAGACCCTCAAGCTCGGTGTGATCGCCACGGCGATCACCGTCCCCCTTGGCGTGCTGTTCGCGATCGGCATCGACCGGTGGCGGGGCCGGCTGCCCGCCGGGGCGAACTTTCTCATGCTGATCTCGTTCGTGCTCCCCGAAGTGCTGCTCGCGGTCGCCCTGCTGTTCGTGATCACCACGCTGGTTTTGCCGATTCAGCTCGGCACCGCCGCACAGGTCATCGGGCTGGTCACCTTCCAGGTGTCCTACCCGGCGGTGCTGGTGCGGGCCAGGCTGGCCACCATCGGGCCGCAATACGAGGAAGCCGCAATGGATCTCGGTGCGTCGCCGCTCGGCGCGCTGCGCCGGATCATCCTGCCGATGCTGATGCCGGCGATCTTCGCCAGCACCGTTCTGGTCTTCGCCGACGTCATCGACGACTTCGTGATGGTGCGCTACCTGTCCGGTGACGCCTCCACCGAGCCGGTGTCGGTGAAGATCTACAACACCGCACGCGGCGCGCCCACGCCGGCGCTCAACGCGCTGGCCACCCTGCTGCTGCTGTTCGCACTTACCGCCGTCGTGATCGGATTCCTGGTGTACCGGCGCTTGACGCGGCAGGACACCACCACCACCGACCGCGGCATCGGAGCCTTCGCCGGAGAGGCGTAAGCCCACCTCCGCGAGCGACCGTGTTTGCCCAGCGACACGCCGCTCCGGGCGTACATTTTGCGCGCGCTCGCGGCCGACGAGCGAGACATCTCTGCACGTCTAGACCGCGGACGTGCCGCCGACTAGTCTGACTGTGTGTTCAAACAGCTTGCTCCAGCACCCGTTCCCGCCGAAGACCTTGCCGCGGCCCTGGCGCCGTTCGGCCACTCGCGCATGCTGCCTCGCCAGGCGTACGTGGACCCCGAGGTCTTCGTATGGGAGCAACGCGCCATCTTCTCGGGATGGACCTGCGTGGGCCACGCCGCCGACCTCGCCGCCGTCGGCTCGCAACGAGCCGTCGGTTCGGGCGCCAACGCGATGCTGTTGGTGCGCGGCGAGGACGGCGCCGTTCGCGCGTTCGCGAATACCTGCCGGCACCGTGGCCACGAGTTGCTGGCGTGCGGGGCAACGGCCAAGCGGCGCAGCATCGTCTGCCCGTACCACTCGTGGTCGTACCGGCTCGACGGCGGGCTGCGCAATGCGCCCGGCTTCAAGGACGTCGACGGCTTCGAGCCCGCCGAGTTCGGTCTCGCCGAGCTTCGGCTGGTCGACTGGCACGGCTGGCTGTTCGTCGACCCGAGCGGTGACGACGCCGAATTCTCGGAACACGTCACGGGTTTGGACGATGTCGTCGGGCGGTACCGCCCCGAGGACCTGACGATCGTGGCCCGGCATTCCTACGAGCTCGCCACCAACTGGAAGGTGATCGCGGAGAACTACCAGGAGTGCTACCACTGCTCTACCATCCACCCGGAGCTGTCCCGGATCAGCCCACCCACCAGCGGCGAGAACCTGGAGCTGAAGGGCTCGTGGATGGGCGGCTGGATGTCGATCGTCGAAGGCGCCGAAACCATGTCGTTGACCGGGGCAAGCGGCGGCGTCGCGATCCAGGGGCTTTCCGAGCACGAGTTGCACAGCGTGATGTATTTGGTCGGTTACCCCAACCTGCTGGTCAGCCTGCACCCCGACTACGTGATGACGCACCTGATGACCCCGTTGGCGGTTGACCGCACCCACGTCGAATGCGCGTGGGCATTCCCGAAAGGGGTTGCGGAGAAACCCGATTTCGACCCCTCGTATGCGGTCGATTTCTGGGATCTGACCAACCGGCAGGACTGGGCGGCGTGCGAATCGGTGCAGCGCGGGCTCAGTTCGCCTCATGCGCGGCCCGGTCCGTTGGCGCCCGACGAGGACGGCGTGTATCAGTTCGTCACCCGGGTGGCCCGGGCCTACGCCGGCACGGGCTAGGGGCGCCCGCGGGACTGTTTCGGCGCCCGAGGGTGTTGCAGCCGGTAATTCCGGAAGCGAGGCCCGCCGATGAACAACCAGAGCCCACCGACCGTGTTTCACCCGGGGGAGATCGCCGTGCAGCAGCGGGCCGGAGTCCGTGAGCAAGCGCGCCGGCTGGTCGGCATGCTTGGCTCGCCCGACCTGGATGGGGGACCGTCAAAGTTCCTGTCCACACGTGACTTCGCGGCGCTCGCCGGTCGCGACGAAAACGCCCTGCTATGGGTATCCCCGCTGTCCGGGCAACCCGGCTTCCTCGCGGCCGGGAACACCACATTGCGCATAGCAGCACCCCCGGTACCCGGAGATCCACTGCACCGCATACCCAGCGGTCAGCCAATCGGCCTGATCGCAATGGATTTTGCCGCGCGCCGGCGAATGCGGATCAACGGCACCTTGACCTCTGTGACGGCCGACGGCCTGAGCATCGACGTCGATCAAGCGTATGGAAACTGCCCCAAGTACATCCATCAGCGCGACCTCACGCCCAACTCGCCGGACTCGGCAGCCGGGAGGTTTCGGTATGAGACCGAGCTCAGCGCCGACGACGCGGCCCTGATCGCGGCCTCCGACACGTTCTTCCTCGGCACCACCCATGGCGAGCAGAGCCGCGATGCCTCACATCGCGGTGGGCCCGCGGGATTCGTGCGGGTGTCCGATGCGAACACGGTGTGGTGGCCGGACTACCCGGGAAACAACATGTTCAACAGCCTGGGCAACCTCGCTACCGACGACACCGCCGCGTTGCTGTTCATCGACTTCGCCACCGGCTCGACGCTGCAGTTGTCGGGCGTCGCCGAGGTGGTGTGGGGAACCGCCGGTGCGCCGGGAGACGACGGGGGCGTAGGGCGGCGCGTCCGGTTCACCGTTCAGCACACCGCCAGAGGCCACGCCCAGGCTTACGCCGGCCGGTCGGAGGAGTAGCCCCACAACCAGTCGGTGTACTTGTAATCGGACGTGTCGCGGGTTCGGAACAGCTCGTTGCGGACGATGCGCCCGGCGCCGTCGAGGTGCCAGAGTTCGCCCCACATCCGGCCCACGGTGAGAATCCGGTTGCAGCGCGGCGCCCGTTCGGTGTTGACGCTCTTGAGGATCTGCGGCCAGGCGGCGTTACGTCCGCCGGTGGCGTAGTCCTGGGCCGCGTAGTCGGCCAGGCATTTGGCATCCTCGATGGCCATGACCGCGCCCGAGGCGAGGTACTGCAGCGGTGGATGCGCGGCATCGCCGAGCAGGATCATCCGGCCGTCGACCCAGTTCTCGATCGGTTCGCGGTCAAACATCGGCCACCACCGGTCCGTCCACAGATACTTCAGTCCACGCTGGACGTTTTCGTGGCAATGGGCGTATGCGGGCTCGAGTTCTTCGGGGCCGCCCCAGTTTTCGGCGCCAGCGTCAAAGCCCGGCGATTTGAAGACGGCGACCTGATTGAGCATTTCGCCGCGGCGCAGCGGGTACTGGATGAAGTGGCAGTCCGGCCCGATGTAGCCGATGACGTCCTCGATGTCCTCGTCGAGCTCCACCTCGTCGTAGGGCACAGTGCCGCGGTAAGCGGCGTAACCCGATGACACAGGCTCGTCGTCGGAGATCTTCTTGCGCAGACGGGATTTCAGTCCGTCCATACCGACGGCGATGTCGGCCTCGTGGGTCCGGCCGTCGTCGGTGGTGACCACGGCGCGATCGCCGTCGGTGACGATGTCAGTGACGGTGACGCCGGTGTGCAACTCCGCGCCGGCGGCGCCGGCCGCTCTGACCAGGGTGGCATGCAGATCGCTGCGGTGAGTGACGAAATACGGTCCGCCGTAACGGGTCCGGTACTCGATGCCGAGGTCGATCTTGGTCAGCAACTCGGCGGTGATGGCGTCGCGGAAGACGATGTTCTTCGGCATCACCCCGTCGGCGAGCACCTCATCGAGAATCCCCCAGGACTTGAGGATGCGGGCGCCGTGTGGACCCACCTGCAGGCCGGCGCCGACCTCACCGAACTCGGTGGCCCGCTCGAACAGCGTGACCTGGGCACCTTGTCGGGCCAGCGCCAGGGCGTTGGCCGCCCCGCCGATGCCGCCGCCGGCGATGATGACCTGTGCTCCGTCGAGTTTCGACATGAGAATCTCCTGTGTTGTGTAGTACCGGTATGGATTTGACTGTCAGTGCGCCAGGACGAGCCCGCGCGGTGCGTCGTTGTTGAGCTGGAAGCGACGTGAGATGACGGTGAGCAGTAGTGACGCGATCAGTGCGCTGACACCGAACAGAACGAAATTGGAGTCGGCGCCCAGACCCGCGGCCAGTAGCC
The DNA here is from genome assembly GCA_040511335.1 of Mycobacterium sp. Lineage (GTDB taxonomy): Bacteria > Actinomycetota > Actinomycetes > Mycobacteriales > Mycobacteriaceae > Mycobacterium. The sequence goes on from JBEVHG010000058.1 coordinate 6,498, forward strand.
AGCCGCCGATCTGTGGTGCTGCGACGGCGCCCACCCGGCCGACGCCGAGCGCCCAGCCCAACGCGGTACCCCGCAGCTGGCCGGGGTAATGGGACGCGACCGCAGCAATGATCAGGCACTGGGTGCCGTGCGTGCCGACACCGGCCAGCACAAAGATCACGTAGACGATCGCGACCGGGGGATTGGCCAGCAGCGCCAGCAATGCAAGTCCCGCGACCAGGGCGGCGACGACGCTGGTGGGGATGGTGCCGAAGCGCACACCGCCCCACGCGGTGATGAAGGATCCGGCGACGGCGCCGAGGTTGAGTGCCAGCGCGAATGTCAGGGCGCTGCCGAGCTCGGTGCCTTCGCCCTGCATGAGTTTGGGTAGCCAGGTGCCCAGGCCGTACCAGGCGAGCAGGGTGACGACGGTGGTGAGTGCGAACAGGATGCTGATGGCGCGGAACCGCGGGCCCAGTAGGGCACCGAAGCCCTGGCCCGGATTCTGGCCCGGGTGGGTGACCGGGCGGTCGGGCAGCGTTTTGCCGGCGATCGGCACCAGCACCGCCAACGGGACCAGGGCGAACAGGAACATCGGCTGCCAGCCCCAGTTCGGGATCACCGGGATGCCCAGCAGCGCGGCGACCGAGCCGCCGATCGGCACGCCCGACATCATCATGGTCGCGACGGCGGCCCGCCATTTCGGTGCGATGAGTTCTGCGGCAAGGGCATTGGCGGTGGGCACGAGGCCGCCGAGGCCAAGGCCGGCGATCAGACGCAGGGCGCCGAACATCACCGGGCCGGTCGCCAAGGCGCACAATGCGGTGAACACCGACAGGATGACGGCGCACCCGATGACGGCCTGCTTGCGGCCTATCGCATCCGACAGCCGTCCGGCCAGGACGGCTCCGATCATCATGCCCAGGAACGCCAGGCTGCCCAGGGTTCCGGCGGTCGCCGGACTGATACCCCAGTCCTTCTGCAGGCTGGAGATGACGTTGCCGTACACGATCAGGTCGTAACCGTCGAAGACGACGAACAGCCAGCACACGACGACAGCCGTCAGTGCGGTGCGGTCCAGTCCGGCCCGGCCGGTCGACGGCTCGGTTGAGGTCGCGGTGATTGACATGAGAAAACAGTGATGGCCGCCACAACCGGGAAGCAATATAGTTCTTCTGTGCAGAAAAAGGCGCGCAAGGCGATCGAGAAACCGACCTACCTGCTGGAGTCGGTCGACAACGCGCTGAAGCTACTGCAGATGCTGCGTGACGTCGGCGCGCTGCGGCTCAGCGACGCCGCGGCCGAGCTGGACATCGCGCCGTCGACCGCACACCGGTTGTTCGCGATGCTGATGTACCGCGGCTTCGCGGTGCAGGACGAGAAGCGGCTTTACCACCCCGGTCCGGCGATGGGCGCCGGGCCGGCGCAACACGGGTGGACGCGGGAATTCACCGACCGCTGCCGGCCACACATGGAGACGCTGGCAGCACTGACCGGTGAAACCGTCAACCTGGTGATCCGGGTAGGCACCCAGGTGCGCTTCCTGTCGTCGGCGGAATCCACGGCGATGCTGCGGGTGGGTGATCGCCAGGGGCAGGTGCTGCCGGCGGAACGAACGTCGGGTGGGCGCATTCTGCTGGCCGAGCTGCCCGACGAGACGCTCGAGCAGCTGTATCTGCTGGCCGACGACCAACCCGGCGAGGATGGCGAGGCGCCGGATCAACGCCTGACACCGGAAAAGTTCGCCGCGTTTCGCCGCGAACTGGCAAGCGCGCGAAGGGCGGGTTTCGCGCTCAACGTGGAGCAGACCGAGGAAGGCGTGGCGGCCTTCGGGGTCGCCATCCACAACCGGGCCGGCCGGACGATCGGGGCGATCACGGTGGCGGTGCCGACCACCCGGTTTCGCCGCCATGCCCGCGGAGATCTGGTGCCGCTGATCAAGCGCGCGGTGCGAGAGATCGAGATGGACGTCGCCGATATCGAACCCTGACGTAGATTCTGCACAGAAGAAATCTGTATCTCCGATTGGGTCGGCGGGCATAACTTTGCGGCAATGGCACCGCTCACAGGGAGATGAACGAAATGACCACCACCACAGAAAGCCGGATCGAGGACGACCAGCTGTCCCAGCTGTACCGCGACTTCGACCGCGAGCACCTGAACCCGTTGTGGACCCAGCTCGGCTCCCTCATGCCGACGGCCCCGTCACCCAAGGCGGTGCCGTTCGTGTGGAAGTGGTCGACGCTCTACCCGCTGGCCCAGCGCGCCGGCGACCTGGTGCCCGTGGGTCGCGGCGGTGAGCGGCGCGCCATCGCGCTCGCCAATCCCGGACTCGGCGGACTCCCCTACGTGGCCCCGACCCTGTGGGCGGCGATCCAATACCTCGGGCCGAAAGAAACCGCGCCCGAACACCGGCACAGCCAGAACGCCTTCCGCTTCGTCGTCGAGGGCGAAGGTGTGTGGACGGTCGTCAACGGAGATCCCGTCGCGATGCGCCGCGGCGACTTCCTGCTGACCCCGGGCTGGAACTTTCACGGCCACCACAACGAAACCGACCGGCCGATGGCCTGGATCGACGGCCTCGACATCCCGTTCGTGCACTACACCGACACCGGATTCTTCGAGTTCGGTTCCGACGGCGTCACTGACGAGTCGACCCCTGACGTGTCGCGCTCCGAACGGCTTTGGGCGCATCCCGGACTGCGACCGCTTGTCGGGCTGGACGCGAAAATCAACTCCCCGATCGCGGCATACCGCTGGGAGCACACCGACGCCGCCCTGCGCGAGCAGCTGGCCCTGGAGGACGAGGGTTTCGCCGCAACGACGGAGCCCGGCCACGCGGCGGTCCGCTACACCAACCCCACCACCGGCGGCGACGTGATGCCCACCATCCGGGCCGAGTTTCACCGGTTCCGGGAAGGCGCCCACACCCGCACCCGCCGCGACGTCGGATC
>JBEVHG010000059.1:0-21691 GCA_040511335.1 Mycobacterium sp.
CATCGACCAGGCCACAGATCACCCGTATATCAAACACGTCTCGGCGCAGATGAGCCTGCGCTACGGACGATTATTCGACTCGACCGTGCGCACCGAATACGAGCGGGCCTTGACCGCCGCGAAAGCCCACCTCGGCACGCTGCCCGCCGAGCCACCCCAGGGACGCACCCAACTGCCGATCATCGACGGCGACTGGAAACAAGCCCCGGCGGTCAAGGCCCGCCTCGCCGGTGGCTTCTGCATCCGCGCCCAGGTCCAGGGCCCGTGCGCCTACGCCAATATCTGTGAACACTGCCCCAACTTCCGCACCGACACCGGCTACCTGCCCGTCCTGGCCGCCCAGCGCGCCGACACCGAAACCCTCGCCCGCGACGCCGAAGCCCGCGGCTGGACAGGCGAAGCCGAACGCCACCGCCGACTCATCGAGCGCCTCGACGCCCACATCAGTCAGGCACAGACCGGATGACCCCCGAACAACGCCGCCAACACGTCGAAGACGCCTGCGCAGCAATCATTCTCGCCGGACAACCCGTCACCTTCGATGATGTCGCCGCTCGCACCGGACTCGGGCGAGCCACTCTCTACCGCAACCCCGACCTGCGCACCATCATCGAAGAACACCGCGCCCGCGGCAGGGAATCGCACACCCTGTCCGGACTCACCACCGAGATCGCCCACCTCCGTATCGCGCTGGACGCCATCGCCACCACCGTCCGCCGTCACGAAGAAGAACTCCGTCGCCTCCGTAAGCCAAGAACCTGAGAACCCTGCAGCCCATAATGCGTAAGCCACAACAGGATTAGCCGGATAACCGCGAGACAAAAGCTGCAACGAGCGGTGGCAGAGGTGGTCGAGACGGAGCTGGCTCGATCGCAACAACGGCTACAGGACATGCACTCCGAAAACACGGCGGTGCTCGACAAGTTGAGCGATCGCCTCGGTGCTGTAAGCGATGGTATGAATCACCGACTGGATGAGCTGGAACAACGCGCGCGCCGCGATATCGCGTATTCTCTCGACGTCGCTGCGGCTGAAGAGAGCGCGGCTTTCGTGCTTGAGCACTTGCCGAAGGCACCGGTGTATTGGCATCCCCACGACACGCTGCGGTTCGCGCTGGGCGAGATTAACGGACCCGGCCTGGCGTTGGAATTCGGTGTGGCAGCCGGGACCACGCTCAAGATCATCGCCGAGGGGGCGTCAAGCGATCGCACGGTGGTCGGATTCGACTACTCACCGGCTTGCCGGAGACGTGGCGGACCGGATTCCCCGCTGGGGAGTTCGCACAGGAGGAGGTGCCCGATATTCCCGGTGCTCAGCTGGTTATCGGGCTGTTCGAGGACACGCTGCCCGGCTTCCTTGCCCAAAACGACGAGCAGATCGCGTTCATGCATCTCGATTGCGACCTGTACTCCTCAACCAAGACAGTATTGGACCTGGCTGGTGATCGCCTTGCCCCCGATGCGGTGTTGCTATTCGATGAGTTCTTCAACTATCCCGGGTGGCAGCGGCACGAATTTCGCGCCTGGAACGAATTCATCGCGCAGACGGGCCGTACGTTCGAGTATCTGGCCTACACCGGCAACAACGAACAAGTCGTCGTCCGCCTGCACTAACCCGTCAGGCACTGTCGAATAGCCCGTTCTCCCTCGGCATCTACCTGATCAGGTGGCGTTGTCCTCGGCCAGATATCGATACAGGGTGGCGCGACTTACCCCGAGGTACTTGGCGATGTCCTTCCCGGTGTGACCATCGGCCTTCATCCGCCTGGCCGTCGCGATGTGCTCAGCGTCGTCGACCTTGCGTGGGCGCCCGAACTTGGTGCCGTTAGCACGGGATGACGCCCGCTTCAAAGCGGTCCGCTAGACGCATCAAATACGGGAAGGCTCAACTTTGGGCTGACTACTACTCCAGCATGGGCTACACGCACTGAGCCTCAACGTCGGCGCGGCGCTTCTCCTCGCAGAAGTGATCCCACCGGTGCTCGTGGTAGCCACATTCGCCTTCACCGGCGTCCTTGCGCGCCTTCCGGTCCACGATCTGTTCGCGATACCGGGCAACGGCTTCGGGGGCGAGGCTCGCCGGGTAGTACCCCAATCCCCGGGCGAGTTCAGCACGCAGCCGCTTGTCCCGCTCGCTGCTCGCCACTATGCGCCGTCACTCTCGCTCCGTCGGTGTTGGAGCTGCCGGGGCTTGACCTGTCGTGTGGCTCGTCCATTGACCTCCGTCCCAGTACCTGACCATTCCGGCAACCTGCGGATCGGGATACCACCCCGGCGCTGGCGATGATGCGGTCACTCGCTCCCCTCGGTGATCGTCGGGGCGGAGGCAAGTATGTGTCATGGCTCAGCCGGGCTGTCAGAAAACGGAGTAACGAAGCGGCGACCCGCTCCACGAGGCGGGTTACCGCCTACATTTCGGACCGCCGCCTCGTACGGCCCAGCGCCGTCTCTCTCCGCCGCAATCTCGAACCGTGCAGTCACACACCCTTACCCCCACCGAGTGGGTAGCCTCGGGACGTGGCCGGATTGACCGCCGTCCGCGCTGAAGAACTCGCCGGACTCAAAGTCTTCGCCGGCTGCCCCACCGAGGCGTTGGTGCCGTTGGCGGCGCAGTTGCGGCCGTTGACCGCCGCGCCCGGACAGGTGTTGATGCGCCAGGGCGAACGCGCGGTCTCCTACTTGGCCATCAAGTGCGGACGGGCGGAGGTCACGCACACCGGCACCGATGGCGTGTCCACCGTCGCTGAGTTGGCGCCGGGCATCATCGTCGGCGAGATCGCCTTGCTGCGGGACACACCGCGCACCGCGACAGTGGTCGCGACCGAACGGCTGACCGGCTGGGTTGGCGGACGTGAGGCCTTCGCCACGTTGCTCGAACTGCCGGGCATGATGGACAAATTGGTGCGAATCGCGCGCCAGCGCCTGGCGGCGTTCATCGCGCCCATACCGGTGCAGGTGCGCGACGGCACCGAGTTGTATTTGCGGCCGATTTTGCCCGGCGACATTGAGCGCACCGTCCATGGCCCGGTCGAGTTCTCCAGCGAGACGCTGTATCGGCGATTCCAGTCGATGCGGATGCCCACGAAGACCCTGATGTCGTACCTGTTCGAGGTGGACTATGTCGACCACTTCGTCTGGGTGATGACGGACGGAGCCGACGGACCTGGGGTGGCCGACGCGCGTTTCGTGCGCGACGAGGACGATCCAAGCATCGCCGAGGTGGCCTTCACCGTCGGCGACGCGTACCAAGGCCGCGGCATCGGGACGTTCCTGATGGGAGCGCTCGCGGTGGCTGCGGGATCCGATGGCGTGCAACGCTTCTCGGCGCGGGTACTGACGGAGAATAACGCGATGCGCAAGATCCTTGATCACCTCGGGGCCGTCTGGCAACGCGACGACCTCGGGGTCGTCACCACCGTCATCGATGTCCCCCCGCCGAGCGATCTGCCCTTCACGCCCGAGCTTGCCCGGCAGATCCGCGATGTGGCGCGCCAGGTCATTCGGGCCGTCGGCTGATGCGCCCGCCACTGTCCAAGGACACCCGGCTGTGCATCTCGCTGGCGGCTCGGCCCAGCAATATCGGCACCCGGTTTCACAACTATCTGTACGAACAGCTCGGCCTGGACTTCATCTACAAGGCGTTCACCACCACGGACATCGCCGCGGCCATCGGCGGCGTCCGCGCGCTGGGCATCCGCGGCTGCTCGGTGTCGATGCCGTTCAAGGAAGACGTCATCGCCCTCGTCGACGAGGTGGAGCCCTCCGCGCGAGCCATTCACTCGGTCAACACCATCGTCAACGAGGAAGGCCACCTCACCGCGTCCAACACCGACTACATCGCGGTTGAGCGACTCATCGTCGAGCACGGCCTGAACCCCGCCGAGCCAATCCTGCTTCGCGGCAGCGGCGGTATGGCCAACGCGGTCGGTGCCGCGTTCCGGGACAACGGTTTTCGTGCAGGCACCCTCGTCGCCCGCAACCGTGAGACCGGGCAGGCACTGGCCGACCGGCTCGGCTACGACTATGCGCCCGAGGTCGGTTCCCGCACCGCCCCGGTGATCGTCAACGTGACTCCCATCGGCATGGCCGGAGGACCCGAAGAGGAACAAAGCGCGTTCGATGACGAGACAATTGCCAAGGCGCACACCGTTTTCGACGTGGTGGCCCTGCCCGCCGACACGCCGCTGATCGTGGTCGCCCGCGCGGCGGGGGCAAAGGTGATTACCGGCGCCGAAGTGATCGCCTTGCAGGCCGCCGAGCAGTTCGAACGGTATACCGGCGTGCGACCGACGGCCGAGCAGGTGGCGGCGGCTTCGGTGATCTCCCGGGCGTGACCGTCAGGGCGTGATCGTGGTCTGCTCGTCGATGGCCGCCGTCGCGTCCATCAGCGGACCTATCTGGTCCTCGACGCCGTCCGCGTTGAGCTGCAGCACGTAGAGGCCGTTCTGCCCTGGGATCACCACGGTCTTCTGGGCGATCATCCGCTTGGTGCCGTCCTTCATGTAGCTGCCGCCCATCTGCCAGGCGTCGAACCCGCCAAGTGAGCTGGCCTTGCCGTTCCCCTCACCCTCGTATCCCGGCAGGTTCTTGAGCTCGCCGGGTGCGAACTCGAGGATCTTGGCCGGGTCGACGTTGCCGGTGAGCTTGGACATCAGAGCAATGATGGTCGGCGGGTCTTTCGCCGCCGCGGGGTCGGTGAAGACCATCGCGCCCCACGCCCATTGTGGGGTGCGCGGGCCGGCATCCTCCCAGCCGGGCGGAAACGGCAGGTTGACGGTGGGTGTGCCGGGATCGCCGCGGTGGACCGGGGTTTCGACGATGTTGTTGTCCTTGATGTAGTCGACGATCGTGTAGGCGGGACCCGATGCCTGGGCCGACGTCGTCGGCGCCTCGGTTGTTGTCGTCGTTGTTGCCGTCTCGGGCGATGTCGTCGCCTCGGTCTCGGTGTCCGAGCTGCAGCCGGCCAGCCGAAGGCTCAGCGCGATAGCGGCAATCCCGACGGCGCTGGCTGCTGTCAACTTCTTCATCGGGTCTCCTGTCGGTCGGGGTCCGCGTCGTAGCCTACGGTCGGCAAACGCCTGGCGGGGGCTAAATCGCCGGGCGGTCGCGCGCCGCAATGTTGACATCCAATCCGGCTGAGCAGGCCTTTGCTCTAGGCCTGCGATCGGGTGATCTCGTTGCCATCGAAATACGCGCGTATCTTCCGGCATGGAAAACGCTGAGGATTTCGCCGCGAATGTGCCGTCCCTGGTGCAAGATGCACGTGTGCTGCGAGTTGGGGGCCACAGCGTCCATCGCGGCATCGTCGCTCTGATTGTCTGCGACTGGTGGGCGGTATGGCGAGGAGGGTCTCGGCATGCGGGTTGTTGCGCGTTCGCTGGGGATCATTGTACTGGCCCTGTTCGGGGCGATCGCGCTGGCCGCGTCGTGGACCATGACAACCGCGGTTCAGCTATTGGCCACCACCGCGTTCATCATGGGCGGGGTGGGACACCCCCTGGTCAACCCGAACGGCGTGCCGGAACCCGTTGGTAGCAACCTCAGTTACCCGTTGTCGGAGCCCGGGTACGCAGACGGCTACGTGGTAGCGGCCAGGGACAACTACATCGCCCCGAGCGGCTCGGTACGGGGCGACTCCACGAACCCCGCCGACTACAACCTCGTGGCGGTATACACCCCTGCGGAGTTCTTTCCCGTTTACGGCACCAAGACAATGGACGATTCGGTGGAGGAGGGCGCGGCGAATCTCGACGCATGTGTGGAGGGAGACGACTGCGTTGCGCATATCTATCCCGACGGCCCGGGAACAACCTCGACGTATGTCGTCGTCGGTCATTCGCTGGGCGCGCTGACCGCTTCGCTCGTCAAGCAGGACTTGATCGAGCGATATCAAGACGACCCCGATGAGTCGCCGGATACCTCCGTCATCCTCCTTGCGAACGCCATGCGCCCCAACGGCGGCGTTTTGGCGCGGGGGTTCAAGGGCCTGACCATCCCGTTCCTGGAAATCACCTTCTACGGAGCGACGCCGACGAACACGTGCCAGACGACCGACGGCCAGTGCTATCGAACCGTTGATGTCGCACAGCAATACGACGCCCTCGGCGGCGACTTCCCCGTCGAGCCGCTGAACCTGCTGGCCCTCGCGAACTCGATTGCCGCCTTCGTCTACCTGCATGGTGACGTGCCGAATGTCGGTATGGACGAAGCCCTGTTCCAGGGCCAAAAGGGTGACACCAGCTACTACATGATCCCGGCCGAGATCCTTCCGATCCTGAGGCCGCTGCAGGACATTGGGATTCCCAAGGCGATACTGCTGGTTGCGGACGCACCGATGCGGGTCATGATCGAGAAGGCGTATGCCCGAGACGTCAACCCGGGTGAACCGACACCGTTCCGGTTCCTGCCCTCCGGCAACCCGATCACCTATATCGGCAACCTCGCCGGGTCGATCCCGGTCGGTATCGATGACGGATTCGACGAAGCCGGCCTTGGGCGGCCATTCAACACCCCTGACGTAGACCGTTACTTCGGCGTGGGTGGGCCACCGCTGCCGGCGCCTCCACCGGCCGCGCCCCTTTCCGATGGGCCCGAGGCCGACGTGGCAGTTGAGCGTTCTGCACTCGAGCCTGCGGCGGGCGAGCGTGCAGCCGATGAACCGAAACGGGAGGCCGACGCCGTGGTGGTCGAGACCGAGGAAACCAAGGACGAGGAAACCAAGGACGAGGACTCAACTCGGGAGATCACCAGGCCGCGCCCCCTGCAGCAGATCCTCCGCGGTCCGATCGATTTCAAACGGCCGAAGCAGCGACCCGCCGATCGGGTGTCCGGGGATCGGCCATTGCAAAGGATCGCGAAAGCACTGACAGGTCAACGCCCGAAGGCTGAATCGGCAGATACCGAAAAGACATCGACACCGGCCCCGAAGCCGGCCGACGGGCAGGACAAGGACAACGAGGACAACAAGGACAACGCCGCCTGAACGCGTCAGACGTCGCAGTTGAGCGAGACGGTGATCGACCTGCTCACCACGACGGTCAGGGCCTCGCGGTCCCTGCCCTTGCCGACCCAGATGGTCTCGGTGACCGTCTGAGGATTGCGCACACTGGTGACGATGCACTCGCTGATGGGCGCGCTGCCGACGCGGTCGATGACCACGTCGTACCCCTCGGCCTCCAACAGCCCAATGGTCTGCAGCGCGTTGCCCGATTCGACCGGTTGCGCCGCCGCGATACCCGCCGGGGCGAACACCACACCCGCCGCCGCGATGCCCGCTGCCACACTCCGCACCACGTGCATGACAGCCTCCGTCCTTGATCATTCCCGCCTATGTGTTTGATCGTTTCCGGCGCCCAAGGTGTTCCAAGGTCTGTGTCCCTCGCAGCGGTGGCGCTCTGTGCCGCCGCATGTGCACAGGCGCCCGGCCCGCCGACCACCACGTCGGCGCCGCCGCCAACCCAGTCGGTTCGGGTGACCCCGGCCAACATCGAGCGGGTGCGCGGCGAGATGCCCGACGGCTACGAGGTGGCCGACGTGTCCGGCCGGGCCTCCCCGGTTGCGTTGTGGGGATTCGGTGCCGATTGGCTTGCCGACCCACCGAAATGCGGCGCACTGGGCGAGCCGGTGTCCGACGGCGCGACGACGCGAGGCTGGTCCGGTTCGGGTCCGGGCGGCATCGTCCACGCCGTCGTCACCGGGCGGCCGCCGGCTCAAGTTCCGTTCGATCCCGCCCTGGTCGCGGAGTGCGGCCAGTGGACCCTCGCCGCCGGGCACACCGCCGGCACCGTCACGCTGGTCGACCCACCCGCAATCGACGCGGCCGCAACGGTCGGCATGGTGACCGAGGCCAAGACCGTCGTCGAGGGCGGCACCGAAACCAATTCGCGCGCACACACCTTCACCGCCTACCTGGGCGACTACCTCGCATTCGTCACAGTCGTCACCGACCCGGGATCGCCGAATCCCCCACTCGGGCAGGACTTCGCCGCGGCATTGTTGGTGAAAACGGTGTCGGCATTGCGGGGTTGAGCGCCGGCCGGCGGGTACATTGGCGGCGGTGCTCAACCGGATAGCGGTGCTCGTCGTTTCACGCGCCGGCACGATCGCCGCGTGTGCGACCGGCCACTCGGCCGAATCGCAGGCTGACATCGCCAACGTCGCGAGCGTGAAGTCGACGTTCGGTCCGCGGTTTCAGGTCTCCGAAGTCGCCCCGACGGGCATCGACCCGCGCCTGCTGGCGCCGCAGGCGCTGCCGCCCGGAATCAAGTTCGAACCCGCCGACTGTGCGAAATTCGCGGCGGGCCAAACCGTGCCTGCCGGGCTCAAGGGCAACATGGCGGCAACGTCGGCCGAGGGCGAAGGAAATCGGTTCATCGCGATCGCCGTCGAAACCTCCGAGCCGGTGCCGTTCAACGATCCCGGGCATGCCTGCGGCAAGGTCGGATTCGCCGGTGTTGCCGTGCGGGGCCTGGTCGAGGTTGTCGAGTCGCCGCAGATCGACGGTGCACGGACGCTGGGAACCCGTCGGGTGCTGCAGACGATGGTGGACGGAAAGCCACGCACCGGCGAGCTCTACAACTACGTTGCGAGCTTCGGCAACTTCCTGGTGATCGTCACCGCCAACCCCCTGGTGCTGCCCGACAAACCGGTGGCTCCTGTTGACACGGAGCGCGCCCGTGACCTGCTGACCGCCGCGGTCTCGGCGGTGAAGGGCTGAGGTTCAGCGGACGTCGTGCGGACGGAACTGGATGCTGATCCGCGATCCGGTCGGCCTGGACGTCTTGGGGATGGAGTGCTCCCACGTGCGTTGGCACGACCCGCCCATCACCAGCAGGTCGCCATGGCGGTGCTGCAGTCGTAGCGAGTGTCCGCCGCCACGCGGCCGCAGCGCGAAAACCCTTGTAGCGCCGAGGCTCACGATGGCGACCATGGTGTCCTCGGTGCTGCTGCGGCCGATGGTATCGCCGTGCCAGGCGACGCTGTCGTTGCCGTCCCGGTACAGACAGAGACCGGCGGTGGTGAACGGCTCGCCGAGCTCACCGCCGTAGGTGTCGTTGAGCCGCCGGCGGATCTGCTTCAGCCGCGGATGAGGCGCGGGCTCGTCGATCAGATGGTGGAAGCTGACCAGCCGCGGCACATCGAGCACGCGGTCATACATCTGACGGCGTTCGGCCCGCCACGGTATGACCGACATGAGCTCGTCGAAAAGCGAATCCGCGTCCGCCAGCCAGCCCGACCGCACCTCGACCCACGCGCCGTTGCCGAGATGGCGGCGTTCGGCCTGCTCGAACAGCGAAGCTTGCAGCGCCAGCTCCATGACGTGAGTCTATCGCACAGACGTTCGAAAGTTAGAGCCGGACCGCGCCGGGACCCTGCGCGGCGAGGACGTCGCCCGGGTTGGACAGCGCGCACATTTTCAGGCTCAGGCAGCCGCAGCCGATGCAGCCGGTCAGGTTGTCGCGCAGCCGCTGCAAGTGCAGGATGCGGTCGTCGAGGTCCTGGCGCCAGCCCGCGGACAGCCGCGCCCAGTCCTTGCTGGTCGGCACGCGGTTGGTGGGCAGGGTGGCCAGCGCCTCGCGGATCCGCGCCAGCGGGATGCCGAGCCGCTGCGACATCCGGATGAAGGCCACCCGCCGCAGCGTCTCGCGGGGGTAGCGGCGTTGGTTGCCGGTGGTGCGTCGACTGGTGATGAGTCCTTCGCGTTCGTAGAAGTGCAGCGCCGAGACCGCCACACCGCTGCGGTGGGACATCTCGCCGGGCGTCAGCTCGTGGATCTCCATGGACCTAAACAATAGTTGAGGTGGCCGTTGGCGTTACGGTGCTTATGTGACCGACACCGTGCTGGGCTCCAACTCCGAGGTCGGCACGCTGCGGGTCGTGATCCTGCACCGCCCGGGCGCCGAGCTGCAGCGGCTGACCCCGCGCAACAACGACGCGCTGTTATTCGACGGCCTGCCCTGGGTGGCCAAGGCCCAGCGGGAGCATGACTTCTTCGCCGAGGTTTTGCGGTCCCGCGGCGTGGAAGTGCTGCTGCTGGCCGACCTGTTGACCGAGGCGCTGTCCAAGAGCGGGGCGGCCCGCATGCACGGCATCGCCGCCGCGGTGGATCCGCGACGGCTGGGAATGCCACTGGCGCAGGAACTTTCGGCGTACCTGCGAACCCTGCAGCCCAGCCCGCTGGCCCATGTTCTGATGGCGGGGATGACGTTCACCGAGTTGCCGTTCACCGGCGAGCTGTCGCTGGTGCGGCGGATGCATCACGGCGGCGACTTCGTCATCGACCCGCTGCCGAATCTGTTGTTCACCCGCGATTCGTCGTTCTGGATCGGACCGCGCGTCGCGATCACGTCGCTGGCGTTGCCGGCGCGGGTGCGCGAGACGTCGCTGACCGATCTGATCTACGCCCATCACCCACGCTTTCTCGGTGTGCGACGCGCCTACGAGTCACGCTCCGCGCCGGTCGAGGGCGGCGATGTGCTGCTGCTGGCTCCGGGTGTGGTCGCGGTCGGGGTGGGGGAGCGCACCACGCCGGCCGGGGCGGAGGCGCTGGCGCGCAGCCTGTTCGACGACGACCTCGCGCACACTGTGCTCGCCGTGCCGATCGCTCAGGAGCGCGCGCAGATGCACCTCGACACGGTGTGCACGATGGTCGACGTCGACGCCGTCGTGATGTACCCCAACATCGTCGACTCGTTGTCGGCGTTCACCATTCACCGCAACGGCGATGGTGGTGTGACGATCGACGATGCTGCGCCGTTCGTCGAGGCCGCCGCCGACGCGATGAGCATCGACCGTCTGCGGGTGATCGATACCGGCCTTGACCCGGTCACCGCCGAACGTGAGCAGTGGGACGACGGCAACAACACCCTGGCGCTTGCCCCCGGTGTCGTCGTCGCCTACGAACGCAACGCCGAAACCAATGCGCGGCTGGGTGATTCGGGTATCGAGGTGCTATCGATCGCGGCCTCCGAGCTGGGCACCGGTCGCGGCGGTCCGCGCTGCATGTCCTGCCCCGCCGGCAGGGACCCCTTGTAGGGCGTTGAGATTGCGCTCACGGCTGCGATCGCCGTGGATTTCACGACCCTGTGCGCAATCTCAACGCTTCGCGCGCCCGATGCAGTATGAATGCTTGGCTGTGTTCGGCAACGACATGAATGTCGATCCAACCCTGGCGTTCGATGAGCTCGCTTCGTCCAATGTCGTAGACGTAGCGGCTGCGGTCTGAAGCGTGATGCATACCGTCGTAATCGAGGCCAACCATCGGTTCGTCGTAGCCCATGTCGATGAAGGCTTCATTGAACCCATCGCTGACCCGGATCTGCGTTCTCGGCGTCGGCAGTCCGGCGTCGATGAGGACCAGGCGCAGCCAGGTTTCCTTTGGTGATTGGGATCCGCCGTCCATCAGGCTGAGCGCGATCTCGGATCGACGCAGTCCACGCGCCTTGGGATAGCGATCGGCCAGTAACAAGGCATCGAGGGCCTTGACGCCAGTGGCCCGGGCAAGTGCGTCGAGGTGGCTGACCGCCATGTCCCGGGGCCAATGCCTGGCTAAATCCAATGCTGTCCGTTCCGGCGTCGTCACCTGTAGGCCGTCCACCTCGATGATCTCGTCAGCGTCGATCCGCTCATTGCGCACAAGGATTCCGGCCGGTGGCCGACCGCGACGCCAGATCATCTCGATCGGCGTACGGGCGTGGACCCACAGCGCGCCGTGCAGTGCGGCCGCTGCTCGACCAGCGATCACGCCGTTGCGCCCTGACCACAGCCACGCGCCGAGGGTGTTGGCGTGTAGCGATCGATCTGTGCCCTTCGGCATGTAGACATCGGGGAAGATCGATTCGTAATTCCACCGCAGCCTGCCGCGTGTCAGCGCGCCACGTGCCAGCGCCTCGCTGCCGACGATGATGTCCCCCACGCCCTGATGCTCACGCGTAGCGCCGACAAGCCGGCACGTAACACATTGAGATTGCGTACACGGTTGTGGATAACGCGAAATCACAGCCCTGTGTGCAATCTCAACGGCTAGGCGGCGCAAACGCCAGAACTACCGCCAGGACGGCAGCCAGATCTGCATGTTCCAGGTCGCCTGGGAGATCGGTATGCCGGTGAGAATGGGATACATCCAGGCGAAGTTCGTAATCACCACGGCGACATAGCAACTCACGACGATCAGCCCGAGCGTTCGGCGTTCGGCGTTCTGGTTCGGTTTATGCAAGATGTCGCCGAGGATCATCGCGATCGCCAGCACCAGGAACGGCGCCATGGTCGCCGCGTAGAAGAAGTACATCTGCCGGTCGATGTCGGCGAACCACGGCAGAAAGCCCGCACTGTAGCCGACCAGGATCGCATTGTATCGCCAGTCGTGCCGGACGAATGCCCGCCACAGCGCCCAGCCGAGTACGGGCACCGCGATGAACCACATCGCCGGCGTGCCGACGAGCATCACCGCCTTCACACACGACTGCGCACCGCAGCCGGGCACGTTCTGGTTGTCGATCGCATAGAGCACCGGCCGCAGCGACATCGGCCAGGTCCACGGTTTGGACTCCCACGGATGGTGGTTGCCGTCGGCGTTGGTCAGCCCGGCGTGGAATCGGTAGGCCGCATAGGTGTAGTGCCACAGCGAGCGCACCGCATCCGGAAGGGGCAGGATGGAATCCTCGCCGATCGAATTGCCCACTTCGTGCCGGTTGACACCGGTTTCCGAGGCGAACCACGGCGCATAGGACGCCAGGTAAACGCCGAACGGAATCAGGCCCAGCGCATAGGCCGCCGGACCCAGGTCGCGCCGCAACGTCCCCAGAAACGGCCGAAACACCCGGTACTGCCGGCGCGCCGCCACGTCGAACGCCAGCGTCAATACGCCGAAGAACACCACGAAGTACAGCCCGGACCACTTTGTGGCACAGGCCACTCCGAGCAGCACCCCGGCACCGAACCGCCACCAGCGCACACCCAGCCGTGGGCCCCAAGGGGTCTCGGCGATGCGGCCCTCGAGCAACGCGACGTGCATCCGCTCGCGCACCTGGTCGCGGTCCACGATCAACGCCCCGAACGCCGCCACCACGAACACCGTCAAGAAGCCGTCGAGCAGCGCGGTGCGTGACGCGACGAAGCTGACCCCGTCGGCGATCAGCAGCAGCCCGGCGATGCCGCCGACCAGCGTCGAGCGACTCATCCGCCGCGCGATCCGCACCACCAGCAGCACCACGATGACGCCGCACATGGCGCCGCTGAATCGCCAGCCCAGCCCGTTGTATCCGAACAGCGCCTCGCCGATGGCGATCAATTGCTTGCCGACCGGCGGATGCACCACCAGCCCGTAGCCGGGGTTGTCCTCCACGCCATGGTTGTGCAGGACCTGCCAGGCCTGCGGTGCGTAATGCTTCTCGTCGAAGATCGGGGTGCCGGCGTCGGTCGGCGAGCCGAGGTTGAGGAAACGCGTCACCGCCGCCAATGCGGTGATGACCGCGGTCATCGCCCAGCCCTGCAGCCGGTCAACGGGCCCGAAGTCGGCGACGGGCACCAGCGGAGCGGGGCTGATGACGGGGACCGCGCGCGGCGCTTCGGTGGCGGGGGCGGTCACGCCTCTAGATCGTAGGCTGTCCGCCATGACAGTCGGCCGGCTGCTGATCGGCGCCACTCCGCTGGGCCAGCCGTCGGATGCGTCGGCCCGGCTGGTGGCCGCGCTGGGCAGCGCCGACGTCATCGCCGCCGAGGACACCCGGCGGATCCGCAGCCTGGCGCAGGCCCTCGACGTAAAGCCCGCCGGCAAGGTTGTCAGCCTGTTCGACCAGAACGAGGCGACGCGGGTGCCCGGCCTGGTCGACGAGATCGCGGCCGGTGCGACGGTGCTGCTGGTCAGCGACGCCGGCATGCCGCTGATCAACGATCCCGGCTATCGGCTGGTCGCGGCCTGCATAGCGGCTGGGGCGCCGGTCCATTGCCTCCCGGGACCGTCCGCGGTGACGACGGCGCTGGCCGTCTCCGGGCTGCCGTCGGAGAAGTTCTGTTTCGAGGGGTTCGCGCCGCGCAAGCACTCCGCGCGGATGTCCTGGCTCAAAAGCCTGACCGCCGAACAGCGCACGTGTGTGTTCTTCGAATCGCCACGGCGGCTGGCGGACTGCCTGCGCGACGCGGTCGCCGAACTTGGGCCCAAGCGGCGCGCGGTGGTCTGCCGCGAGCTGACAAAGACCAACGAGGAGATCGTCCGCGGCTCGCTCGCCGAACTAGCCGAGTGGGCTGCCGACGGCGTGCTGGGCGAGATCACCGTCGTACTGGCCGGTGCGGTGCCGCAAGCGGACCTGCCGACTCTGGTGGCCGAGGTCGGCGCGCTGGTTGACGCTGGGGCGCGGGTGAAGGACGCGTGCGCGGAGGTGGTCGCAGCTCACCCCGGCGCGCCGTCACGGCGCGAGCTTTACGATGCGGTTCTGCGCTCGCGCGACTGAAGGGAGCGCCATGACACTGCCCGCGCTCGCCCTCGTGCACGGCGCTCAACATGCCGCCGACCCACGGCGTTCGTCCCACCCGACGGGACCGCCATGGTGTACACGCTGCTTGGGCCGCTGAGGTGATACGCGCGCCTCGGTGGCGTGCAGACCCTTATCCCCGACGACACCTGCCACGATGTGATGATCAGTGAGCCGTAGCGGCTGTGCTCGTAGCCGCGAAGAGCGGCGCCGCCTTATGCAGGCACTCCTCCCACTCGCGGTCGGGGTCGGAGTCGGCGGTGATGCCGCCTCCCACTCCCAGCACGGCCGATCCGTCCGCGCAGAATTCGACGGTCCTGATCGCCACGTTCAACTCACAGCCTGCGATGGGCGAGGCCAAACCGACTGTGCCGCAATACACTCCGCGGCGATGCGGCTCCCAGGTGCGCAGCAGCCGGCGGGCCCGGGTCTTCGGGGTGCCAGTCACCGAGGCGGGCGGGAACGCCGCGTCGAGCACCGCCGCCATCGGCACGTCGACGTCAACCTGCGCAGTCACCGTCGACACCAGATGCCACACGCCGGGCGCAGGGCGCACCGCCAGCAGCTCGGGCACGGTCACCGTGCCCGTGACCGCGACGCGGCCCAGGTCATTGCGGACCAGGTCGACGATCATGATGTTCTCCGCGACATCCTTGACCGAGGCCCGCAGCGCCGACGGGTGCATGTGCCGCGGAAGGGTTCCCTTGATCGGGCTCGACGTCACCGTCTCGCCACACCGTCGCAGAAACAGCTCGGGGGACAACGACGCCACCGCGCCCCACTCACCGGCCAGGTAGGCCGCGCGGGCGGGTGCGGTCCGCGCCACCGTGTCGGCGAAGAAGTCGACGGACGCACCGTGCAGCCGCCCGGTGAACTGCGTGCATACGCACGCCTGGTAGACCTCGCCGGCGGCGATCGCCTCCAGGCAGGCCAGCACACCGCTGCGGTGGGCGTCGCGGTCGGCGTCATCCCAGGCGATGTGCCAGTCCCGTAGTGTGTGCACACCCCGGAGCACGTCGGCTAACCATCCCGGAAGCTTTGCTCCGGAAAGGCTTTCGTACCACCATTGCCCGTCGCGGTCGCAGCGCAGCACGCAATCGGCCCAGCCGCCGGCCGCCTCGGGAATCCGCGGCCCGAGCCCGTCGGCGCCGGCGTCGGGATACGACAAATATCCGAACCAGCCGCCGCCGATCACGCCATTGTCGGTCGAACCAGCTGGCACGTCGAATATGTCGGTACAGGGCGTCAGCGCCACCGAGGGGGCGATCACCGCGCGGGAACCGAACCAGGCCCCGACGAGCGCGGCGGGTGGCGGTAGCCCGGCGCGTGAGGCGCCGTCGGCAACGCCGCGCAGCACCGCCGGGGCGCTGCCCAATTCGCCGAGCCGCTCGATCCGCACCCAGTAAGCGTGACAGAACGCTAGCGGCTGATCGTCCGCGGGACCGCGAGCGCGGCGAGCTTGTCCGGGTTGCGGATGGCGTAGAAGTTGGTGATCTTGCCGTCGATGATCTCCACGGTGAACACTCCCTCCAAGTGGTCGCCGGTGTAGACGACCACCGCCGGCGCACTGTTGCAGATCACCGTCTCAACGCGCACATTCGGCATCCGCCTGGCGAAGCGGAAAATGGCGATCATGATTGCGGCCACCTTCTGCGCGCCGACCACCGGCCGGCGAGCCGCGGTGGCTTTGCCGCCGTGGTCGGCGGTCCAGGTGGCGTCCGGCGCCAGCATCGACAACAGCCCATCCATGTCGCCGGTGGCCGCCGCGGTCATGAACTGCTCGGTTATCTGTGCGGTCTGCGCAGAGTCGACCGGCTCGAACCGTTTACGCCGCGCCTGGACGTGCTCCCGGGCGCGGTGCGCCACTTGGCGCACCGTCGTCACGGATTTGCCGACGGCTCCGGCGATTTCGTCGTAGTCGAAGCCGAACACCTCGCGCAGGACGAACACCGCCCGCTCGTCCGGGCCGAGCGTCTCGAGCAGTACGAGCATGGCCATCGACACCGACTCGGCGAGCACCACGTCGGCAGAGGCATCGCGGTCGTCGAGCAGCAGCGGCTCGGGCAGCCACGGTCCGACGTAGTCCTCGCGACGGCGGGCGCCCGCCCGCAGCGCGTTGAGGGCCTGACGGGTCACCAGTTGTGCCAGATAGGACTTGGTGTCGCGCACCGTCGCGAGATCCACTTCCGCCCACCGCAGATAGCTGTCCTGCAGCACGTCGTCGGATTCGGTTGCCGAGCCGAGTATTTCGTAGACGATCGTGAACAGCAGCGGCCGCAGATGGGTGAACCGCTCGGCGTGCTCGTCGGTGGTGGTCACGATTCCGTGACCACCTGTGGAACGAACACCGGCTGCTCGGGTCGCTTGCCGCCCTTGAGCCAGAAGATGGAACCTGGCTTGCGGGCTTCGCGGCGGATCCCCCACAGCGTGCCCTTGCAGGCCGCCTCCTTGATCGCCGCGCCAAGGCGTCCGCCGGTGTAGAAGTTCACCGGGCTGTCGTCCTTGTGGGCCCACTGAATGGTGGCGGCGCGCCGGCCCAGGCTGACGTTCGACCCCAGGAATGCCTGGTTCACCACCGCCGGCTCGGTTCCGGCGATGCGGCTGAGCACGGTGTTGGCGGCCTGCGCGCCCAGTGGTTCGGCGGCCTGGCAGCTCATCCGCAGCGGCTGACCCGACGGTGCGGCGGCGTCACCGGCGGCCACGATGCGGTCGTCGTCGACGCTGGTCAGGGTCTCGTCGGTGAGCAGCCGGCCCAGCGGGTCGGTGTGCAGGCCGCTGCGGGCAGCCAGCTCCGGGACGCCGAACCCGGCCGTCCAGATGGTCACCGCGCTGGGCAGCACTGCACCGTCGGCGAGCACCACCGCATCCGGGCGGACCTCCGCCACGACCGCGGTCTCGAGCATGTCGACACCATGCCGTGACAGCCACTTGGCGACGGATCGCCGGCCCGGCTCAGACAATGACGGGGTGAGCATGCCGCCGCAGATCAGCCTGACGGAGTGGCCTTGCTCGGCCAGTTCGGCAGCGGTCTCGGTGCCGGTCAGGCCGGCGCCGACGACCGTCACCGGTGCGTCCGGATGCAACTCGTCGATGGCGTCGCGCAGACGCTGCGCCAGCTCCAGTTCACCTATGGGATAAGCGAATTCGGCCGCCCCGGGCACACCCGAGGGCGCCACGGCGGTGCTGCCGACCGCGTAGATGAGGTAGTCGTAGTCCAACACCCGGCCGGACGCCAGCAGCACCTGACGCGAGGCGGTGTCGATCCGGTCGGCGGAATCGACGACCAACCGCACGCCCTTACCGAGCAGCGTGCCGTAGTCGACGGTGGCAGTCCCGCTGCGAGCCACGAACTGGTGCAGCCGGATTCGCTCGACGAACTTCGGACGCGGGTTCACCAGGGTGATGTCGACGTCGGCGCGCAGCCGGAGATGGTTGGCCGCGAGTGTTCCTGCGTATCCGCCGCCGATGACGACGACCTTCTTGGTTGTGTTGTTATCAGTCATGCCCTCGAGACACCGCCGATCGCTGAAACGTGACACGACGTGACGCGCGTCACTTCCGTCCTTGCCCGAGCAGACGAAAAGGCCCTGCGACACGCCGGGAAAACGGGGATTTTGCGTCTCACTCGCGCAAAGAAGCAACCGCGCGTCACTCCACCTGATAGCGCGGGAACACGCCGGCCGGGGCGGGCAGCGGCGTGCCCGGCGCCAGCCGTTTGTCGATCGCGTCGAACGTGCGCTGGTCGTCGGGTTGGCCGAGTAGGTCGAGCAGCTTGCCGGTGGACTGCGGCATCGCCGGCTGGGCCAGCAGCGCCGCGACCCGCACCACCTCCAGCGTCGTGTACAGCACGGTACGGAACCGTTCGCGCGCCTCATCAGTGGAGGCCTTTCGCAGCACCCACGGCTCCTGCGCGGAGAAGTACTTGTTGGCCGCGCCGAGCACCGACCAGATCGCTTCCAGCGCAAGATGCATGGCACACGCGTCGTAATGACCGCGCACCCGCTGCAGCAATCCATCGGCGGCGTCCAGCAAATCGGTGTCGTCGGCGCTGAATTCAGCGGGCTCCGGCACGATTCCGTCGAGGTTCTTGGCGACCATCGACAGAGACCGCTGCGCGAGGTTGCCCAACTCGTTGGCCAGGTCGGCGTTGATGCGGGTGATGATGCCCTCTTCGCTGTAGCTGCCGTCCTGGCCGAACGGCACCTCGCGCAGCAGGAAATACCGCACCTGATCCACGCCGAAGGTGTCGACCAGTGCCACCGGGTCGACCACGTTGCCGACCGACTTGCTCATCTTCTCGCCGCGGTTGAGCACGAAGCCGTGCGCGAACACCTTGCGCGGCAACTCGATTCCCGCCGACATCAGAAACGCCGGCCAGTACACGGCGTGGAACCGGATGATGTCCTTGCCGATCATGTGCAGATCGGCGGGCCAGTAGCGGCGAAACGCATCAGACCCAGTGTCGGGATAGCCCACGCCCGTCAAGTAATTCGTCAAAGCGTCGACCCACACGTACATGACGTGATCGGGATGGTCGGGCACCGGCACACCCCAGTCGAACGTAGTGCGGGATATCGAGAAGTCACGCAGCCCGCTCGAGACGAAGCTGACCACCTCGTTGCGCCGTACGTCGGGCTGGATGAACTCGGGATGCGATTCATAGTGCGCCAGCAGCTTGTCCGTGTAGGCCGACAGCCGGAAGAAGTAGGTCTGTTCCTCCATCCAGGTCACCGGTGCGCCGGTCTCGGTGGCGACGCGGAGCCCGTCAACGCGGACGCTGGTTTCCGCCTCGGTGACGAACCGCTCGTCGCGCACCGAGTACCAGCCCGCGTAGTTGTCCAGATAGATGTCGCCGGATGCGTTCATCCGGTTCCAGATCTCGATGGAGGCCTCGATGTGGTCCTCATCGGTGGTGCGGATGAACCGGTCGAAGGAGATGTTGAGCTTCTGATAAAGCCGCTGGAACACGTCAGAGTTGCGCCGCGCCAACTCGGCGGTCTCGACACCCTCCGCGGCGGCCGTCTCGGCCATCTTCTGGCCGTGCTCGTCGGTGCCGGTGAGAAACCGCACGTCGAATCCGTCCAGCCGCTTGAACCGGGCGATCGCGTCGGTCGCGATCTTTTCGTAGGCGTGCCCGATGTGTGGTGCGCCGTTCGGGTAGTCGATCGCCGTGGTGATGTAGTAAGGCTCGCTCATCAGGCCTTCCACCTTATTGTGTTGCCGTGAGTTCCCAGCGCCCAGCGCCGCCGGCCCCGGAGGCGCTGACGCCGTTGGTCGACGCGCACACCCACCTTGACGCCTGCGGCGCTGAGGACGCCCGAGGCGTTAAAGCAATCGTGGACCGCGCCGCGGCCGTCGGCGTACAGGCCGTCGTCACCATCGCCGACGACCTGGCCTCAGCACAATGGGTGACCGAGGCGGCCGACTGGGACCCGCGGGTCTACGCCGCGGTGGCGCTGCACCCGACCAGGGCGAACGCGCTGACTGACGAAGCCAAAGCCGAGATCGAGTGGCTGGCCACCCACCCCCGGGTGGTCGCGATCGGGGAGACCGGGCTGGACCTGTACTGGCCGGGCCGGCTCCAGGGTTGCGCGGACCCCAGCGAGCAGGCCGACGCCTTCGCCTGGCATATCGACCTGGCCAAGCGGACCGGCAAGCCGCTGATGATCCACAACCGGGACGCCGACGCCGAGGTGCTGGACGTGCTGCGGGCCGAGGGCGCGCCCCAGACGGTGATCTTCCACTGCTTCTCCTCCGACGCCCAGATGGCGCGCACCTGCGTCGACGCCGGCTGGCTGCTCAGCGTGGCCGGCACCGTCAGCTTCCGCAACGCCGGCGCGCTGCGCGAAGCCGCGGGCGTCGTCCCGCCCGGCCAGCTGCTGGTGGAGACCGACGCACCGTTCCTGACACCACACCCGTACCGGGGAGCGCCGAACGAGCCCTACTGCCTGCCCTACACCGTGCGCGCCCTGGCCGACGCGGTCGGCAGGCCGGTCGAGGACGTGGCGCAGCAGACGTCGCAGGCCGCGGCGGCGGCCTACCGGCTGGACTGGAGTTGCCGAACGTAGACCTTTTCGTTACCGTCTTGTGATCGAAGGCTGTCCAGCGGCCCTGCTCGAACACGCCGTCCGATAGTCGGGAACGACACAACTTGAACGCTCTGAACAAGCTCCACGAAGCCCGCTCACCTGTGCTGCGGATTCTCGTCGGCGCCATGCTGCTCGCGCTGGCGTTTGCTGGCGGCGTCGCAGTCAATGCCCATAAGACCGTGACGCTGAACGTGGACGGCACACCGATGACGGTGGCCACGATGAAATCACGGGTTGTCGACGTCGTCGAGGAGAACGGTTTCGACGTCGGCGAACGCGACGATCTATACCCGGCCGCCGATCAGCCCGTCCATCAGTCCGACACCATCTCGCTGCGGCGCAGCCGGCCGCTGGAGATCTCGCTTGACGGTCAGGGCAGCCGACAGGTCTGGACGACCGCATCCACGGTCGACGAGGCGCTCGTCCAGCTGTCGATGACCGACAAGGCCCCCGCCGCGGCCTCGCGCGGCAGCCGTGTGCCGCTGGCCGGCATGTCACTGCCGGTGGTCAGCGCAAAGACCGTCCAGATCGATGACGGCGGCGTGGTGAAAACCGTGCGCCTGGCCGCGCCGAACGTCGCGGGCCTGCTGGAGGCGGCGGGCGTGCCGCTGGGGCAGAGCGACAAGGTGGTGCCGGTCGCGTCCGCGCTGGTGGTGGACGGAATGCAGATTCAGGTGACGCGGATCCGGATCGACAAGGTGACCGAACGCGTCCCGCTGCAGCCCGCGTCCAAGCGCATCGAGGACGTGACGCTGAACATGAGCCGTCAGATCGTGGAGGACCCGGGGACCCCCGGCACCCAGGACGTGACGTTCGCCATCGCCCGCGTGAACGGGGTGGAAACCGGACGGCTGCCAGTAGCCAATGTCGTCCTCATACCGGCGCGTGACGCGGTACTGAGGGTGGGTGCGAAGCCCGGCACCGAGGTGCCGCCGGTGGGCAACGGAGCCACCTGGGACGCGCTTGCGCAATGCGAAGCCGGAGGTAACTGGGCCATCAACACCGGTAACGGCTACTACGGCGGTGTCCAATTTGACCAAAACACCTGGGAGCGCAACGGCGGTCTGCGGTATGCTGGTCGAGCGGACCTGGCAACGCGAGAAGAGCAGATCGCGATAGCTGAAGTTACGCGGGC
>JBEVHG010000060.1:0-8455 GCA_040511335.1 Mycobacterium sp.
TCGAGAATTTACATCACGTTCATCATTGCGATCCTTGCGCATCGACATTGGTGCTAGCGGAACGCCCGCGGTCAGATCACGACTCGTGTTTTCGCTGCTCGCGCCGGGCTGTGTCGGCGCGAATTTTCTAGCGGTCAGTAGGCAGTTGACATCGAATTAACACTGGCAGCACCAACTGTTAACCAAGGTTGGTTCCGCCGGTATCGGGATTGCGCGCCAATATTGATAGCGTCGCGAGCCGATGACGACAACCGCAGCCGCGCAGTCCCAGACCACTGCTGTGCTGGCTAACGCCGCCTTCGGGGATGACCCCGGGTGCTGGCCGCTGCCCGCCGCCACCACGCCGCACGAATTGTGGTTGCGCGCGGTGGTCGCCGGTGGGCAGGGCCGCTACGGGTGCGCCTTCGCCGATCTCGCGACGGTGCTCCGCGACCAGCCCCCAGGCCCGCTGGCCTCGCTGGTGCACAGCACGCATGCCTCGCTTCTGCGCCAGCTCGGCTGGCACACCCGTGCCCGCACCAAGGACGGCAGGGCATGGGCCCAGGCGGCGGGGGACACCGAAGCCGAAGCGGACGCGTTGATCGGACTGGCCGCCGATGCGTTGGGCGTAGGCCGGTTCGCGGTGTCCGAGCGATTCCTGGAGCGCGCGCGTGAGGTCGGCACCGAATCTGTGCCCGCCCGGCTGGCGGTCCGGCTCGCGTGGGTGGGCGCCGAGCTGGCGATGGCCCGCGGCGACGGCGCCACCGCGATCGGCCACGCCGACAGAGCCGTCGAGTTGGCGGCGGTGCTCGGCTCGGCGCGGCACGCGGTCAAGTCGGATGTCATCCGGGCCGCTGCGCTGTGCAGCGCGGGCTCCTTGGAGCGGTCCCGGCGCGTCGCCGAGGAAGCGCTGGAGGCCACCGGACGGCTGCAGCTCATCCCGCTGCGATGGGCGCTGGCGTGCCTGCTCGCCGATATCGGCGGCTCGACGCGATCGGCCGCAGAGGTCGCGGATCTCCGTGAGGAGTGCGCCGATACAGTGCGTCGTAGGGGCGGCCGGTGGTCAGATCGCTGATCACTGCCGCCCGTCTGGATCATTAGTGTTTAGCTGAGCACCCGCCGGGTGAGGCACCTCCCGCCCGCGGGGGCGTGTCCGTTCGTAACGCTGGAGAGATCACCACCGATGACAATTTCGGGAGAACGTCTCGATGCTGTCGTTGCTGAGGCCGTGGCGGGCAACCGGGACGCGCTCCGGAAGGTGCTGGAGACCATCCGTCCGATCGTTGTCCGATATTGCCGGGCGAGGCTCGGGGCGGGGGAGCGAAGTGGTTTCTCGGCAGATGACGTTGCACAGGAGGTGTGCTTGGCCGCCATCACGGCGCTGCCGCGCTACAAGGAACAGGGACGACCGTTCCTGGCCTTTGTGTACGGCATCGCCGCCCACAAGGTTGCTGACGCACATCGCGCGGCCGCCAGGAACCGCGCTGAGCCGACCGATGCCGTGCCGGAGCGATTCTCGTCGGATGCAGGGCCGGAGCAGATGGCCATCGACAGCGAATCGTCGGCCCGGATGGCCAAGCTGCTGGCGGTGCTGCCCGAGAAACAGCGCGAGATACTGATCCTGCGCGTGGTCGTCGGCATGAGCGCCGAGGAAACCGCTGATGCGGTCGGCAGCACGGCCGGCGCGGTGCGCGTCGCCCAGCACCGGGCATTGGCGCGGCTGAAGGCCGAAATCATCGCGACGAGGCACGACCATGCCTGATTTCGGTCGCTGGACTTCCAACGGCGGCGATCCGTCGCTCAACGAGATCAACCGCACGGACCGCTTCCTCGACGCGCTGGCTCACGAGCAGCCGGTGTACTCGACCGATCGGGGCGAGGCCGAACTGGCCCACCTGCTTGCCGGCTGGCGCGATGAGGTGCGCGACGCCCCGCTGACGGCGGTGGTGACCCCGCGCGACGCGGTCGTCGCGCTGGACCGCGCGGCGGCCTCCCGTCGGCGCAGCCGCCTGTCGATGGCGGTGGTGGGATCGGTTGCGGCCGCCGTGCTCTTTCTCGGCGGCTTCGGCGCGGTGATCGCCGGTGCCGGGCCCGGCGACCCGCTGTACGGGCTGCGCACCATGCTGTTCGGCGAGCAACAGGTCACGCGTGACGACGCCGTGGTGCTGGCTGCGCAGACCCAGCTCGCCGAGGTGCAGCAGCTGATCGACGAGGGTCAGTGGGATGCCGCCCAGGACAAGCTGCAGACGCTCACCACGACCGTTGCGACCGTGAACGACGTTGAGCGCAAACAGGAGCTGGCCAACCAGTGGCAAGAGTTGTCGGTGAAGGTGGAGACCAAGAACGCCAACGCCACCGTGCCGCCGGGGGCACCTCCCGCGACCCTGCCCGAGCTGCCGGCGGTCGTTGATCCTGGATCCGAGACGTCGACCACGACGTCGACGTCATCATCGGAAACCTCGACGACCACCCCGACAACCACGTCGTCGGAGACCACCACGACCACGTCTTCGCCGTCGCAGACCACCACTACCACGTCGCCGACGAGCTCGCCGGTGCCGCTGCCGCCGCCGACGGCGACCCCTTTGCCAACGCCCGCGCTGTCGACCCCTTTGCCAACACCCGTGCCGTCGACCCCTTTGCCGACGCCCTCGCCGTCGACCCCTTTGCCGACGCCCGCGCCGTCGACCCCGTTGCCGACGCCCTCGCCGTCGACCCCGTTACCCACACCGACACCGTCGACGCCGCTTCCCACACCGTCGTCCGCGCCGTTGCCGACGCCCACACCATCCCCGCTGCCGACACCGTCGGCGGTGCAGGAGGAGCCCACGACGACGGAGCCACCGATACTGCAGGCGCCTGCGCCCAAGACGGTGATCACGACCACGATCGTTGTGCCCGACGAGCCGGATGAGCCGCGCTAGAGATATGAGGTGAGGGTTCAGCCCTCAGCGACAGCCGTCAGCGGTAACCGTCGGATTCCGACGTCGCCTCGTTGAGCGAAGCGTCGGCGTAGCCACGGCAATAGTCCCAGGTGACGTAGGCGTCGGGTTCCGGGTCGTACGCCGGCTCGTGGGGGCGCACGGTGCCGTCGACCAGCAGTTGCAGCAGGTTGGCGCGCAGCATGTCCCAGTCGTGGTAATGGTCCTGCTGGCATTCCTCGCAGCACACCACCAAGCCGCGAATTCCTTTGTGCGCCAACAATGCCTCATAAACCGCCAGGTCGGCCAGATCGGCCTCGACCGCTGTCCGCTCCTGCGAGTCCAGTGGCTGACCTGGTTCGATCTCGTCGAGCGCCGCCGTGGGGTCGCACGGGTCATCGGCGAACGGGTCAGGAGGCAAACCCGGTGGCAGGTGGTCACGCACGCCTCCACATTACGCAGCCCGACAGCTATCGCGCCAGCCGTCAGCGACTAGCCCGCTGGGGTGTCCACGACCTGCCGCGTGGCCCCCAGGCATCGACGTCGTAGCCGATAGGATAGGTATCTAGCTCTGCCCCGATGGAGGCCCCGCCCATGTCGATCGCTGAAAGCAGCATTCCCATCGCCGTTCCGGTGTCGACCGGCGGCGATGATCCGACCAAGATCGCCATGCTCGGGCTGACCTTCGACGATGTGCTGCTGCTGCCCGCCGCCTCCGATGTGGTACCCGCCACAGCCGACACCTCCAGCCAACTCACCAAGAGGATCCGGCTGATGGTGCCGTTGGTCAGCTCGGCGATGGACACCGTGACCGAGTCGAGGATGGCCATCGCCATGGCCCGCGCCGGCGGCATGGGCGTACTGCACCGCAACCTTCCGGTGGCCGAGCAGGCCGGGCAGGTCGAGACGGTGAAGCGCTCGGAGGCCGGCATGGTCACCGACCCGGTGACCTGTTCCCCGGACAACACGCTGGCCGAGGTCGACGCCATGTGCGCGCGGTTCCGGATCTCGGGCCTGCCCGTCGTCGACGACACCGGATCGCTGGTCGGCATCATCACCAACCGCGACATGCGGTTCGAGGTGGACCAGAACAAGCCGGTATCCGAGGTGATGACCAAGGCGCCGCTGATCACCGCGCAGGAGGGCGTGACCGCCGACGCCGCGCTGGGACTGTTGCGCCGCAACAAGATTGAGAAGCTGCCGATCGTCGACGGCCACGGCAAGCTGACCGGGCTGATCACCGTCAAGGACTTCGTCAAGACCGAGCAGTTCCCGCTGGCCACCAAGGACAGCGACGGGCGGTTGCTGGTCGGCGCGGCGATCGGTGTCGGCGATGACGCGTGGACGCGGGCGATGACGCTGGTCGACGCCGGCGTCGACGTGTTGGTGGTGGACACCGCGCACGCCCATAACCGCCTGGTTCTGGACATGGTCAGCAGGCTCAAGGCCGTGGTGGGCGGCCGCGTCGAGGTGATCGGCGGAAACGTCGCCACCCGGGCCGCGGCCGCCGCGCTGGTCGAGGCCGGGGCCGACGCGGTGAAGGTCGGCGTGGGCCCGGGCTCCATCTGCACCACCCGGGTGGTCGCCGGCGTCGGCGCGCCGCAGATCACCGCGATCCTCGAGGCCGTCGCCGCATGCGCGCCGGCGGGCGTGCCGGTGATCGCCGACGGCGGCCTGCAGTACTCCGGCGACATCGCCAAGGCGCTGGCCGCGGGCGCGTCGACCACCATGCTGGGCTCGTTACTGGCCGGCACCGCCGAGGCGCCGGGCGAGCTGATCTTCGTCAACGGCAAACAGTTCAAGAGCTACCGCGGCATGGGCTCACTGAGCGCGATGCAAGGCCGGGGCACGCAGAAGAGTTATTCCAAGGACCGCTACTTCGCCGACGACGCACTCTCCGAGGACAAGCTGGTGCCCGAGGGCATCGAGGGCCGGGTGCCGTTCCGGGGTCCGCTGTCGACGGTGATCCATCAGCTCACCGGCGGCCTGCGCGCAGCCATGGGATACACCGGTTCGCCCACCATCGAGGCGCTGCAGCAGGCGCAGTTCGTGCAGATCACCGCGGCCGGTCTGAAAGAGAGCCACCCGCACGACATCACGATGACCGTCGAAGCGCCGAACTACTACGCCCACTAGAGCGGAGTCCTCACACATGCGCGACATGGTCGAGATCGGGATGGGTCGCACCGCCCGTCGCACCTTTGAACTCGACGACATCAACATCGTGCCGGCGCGGCGCACCCGGTCCTCCAAAGACGTATCGACCACCTGGCAAATGGATGCCTACCGGTTCGAGATCCCTGTGGTGGCGCACCCGACCGATGCACTGGTGTCGCCGGAGTTCGCGATCGAGTTGGGCCGGCTGGGCGGACTGGGTGTGCTCAACGGCGAGGGCCTGATCGGCCGGCACGCCGATGTCGAGGCCAAGATCGACCAGGTCATCGAGGCCGCGGAGAAGGAGCCGGAGCCCTCGGCTGCGATCCGGCTGCTGCAGCAACTGCATGCCGCGCCGCTGGATCCGGATCTGCTGGGGGCGGCGGTGGCGCGCATCCGCGACGCCGGGGTGACGACGGCCGTGCGGGTGAGCCCGCAGAACGCGCAGGCGTTGACGCCGTCGTTGGTGGCGGCCGGCATCGACCTGCTGGTCATCCAGGGCACCATCATTTCGGCCGAGCGCGTCGCGCAGGACGGCGAGCCGCTGAACCTCAAGACCTTCATCTCCGAGCTCGACGTGCCGGTGGTGGCCGGCGGCGTGCTCGACCACCGCACCGCGCTGCACCTGATGCGCACCGGCGCGGCCGGCGTCATCGTCGGCTACGGCTCCACCCGCGGCGTCACCACCAGCGACGAGGTGCTCGGCATCAGCGTGCCGATGGCCACCGCGATCGCCGACGCGGCCGCCGCCCGGCGGGAGTATCTCGACGAGACCGGCGGCCGCTACGTGCACGTGCTCGCCGACGGCGACATCCACGCCTCCGGCGACCTGGCCAAGGCGATCGCGTGCGGCGCCGACGCCGTGGTGCTGGGCACGCCGCTGGCATCGGCGGCCGAGGCGTTGGGCGACGGCTGGTTCTGGCCCGCCGCGGCCGCGCACCCGTCGCTGCCGCGCGGGGCGCTGCTGCAGGTGGCGATCGGCGAGCGGCCGTCGCTGCAGCAGGTGCTCAACGGCCCTTCCGACGACCCGTTCGGGTCGCTGAACCTGGTCGGGGGTCTGCGCCGGTCGATGGCCAAGGCCGGCTACTGCGATCTCAAGGAATTCCAGAAGGTCGGCCTGACGGTCGGCTCCTGACTGCGTCGAACGTGCGCTCACAGCGAAAAATCGCGCGCAGATTCGCAGTGGGCGCACGCTCGGCGAATTAGGCGGACCTCTCTAGAAGCTACCCGTCGGTAAGTTCATACTGATTCGATGCCTGACTACGACGTCCTCATCATCGGTTCGGGGTTCGGCGGCAGTGTCACCGCGCTGCGGCTCACCGAGAAGGGCTATCGCGTCGGAGTGCTGGAGGCCGGTCGGCGGTTCGCCGACGAGGACTTCGCCAAGACTTCGTGGAATCTTCGCAAATTCCTGTGGGCACCGAAGCTGGGCATGTACGGCATCCAGCGGATCCACCTGCTGCGCAACGTGATGATCCTGGCCGGCGCCGGCGTCGGCGGCGGATCGCTGAACTACGCCAACACGCTGTACGTGCCGCCCGAGCCGTTCTTCGCCGATCAGCAGTGGTCCCACATCACCGACTGGCGCGCCGAATTGATGCCGCACTACGACCAGGCGCAGCGCATGCTCGGCGTGGTCAAGAACCCGACCTTCACCGACGCCGATCGCATCGTCAAGGAGGTCGCCGAAGAGATGGGCGTCGGCGACACGTTCGTGCCGACGCCGGTCGGGGTGTTCTTCGGCCCGGAGGGCCAGCAGACGCCGGGCAAGACCGTTCCCGACCCGTACTTCGGCGGCGCAGGACCCGCCCGCACCGGCTGCATCGAATGCGGCGAATGCATGACCGGCTGCCGCTACGGCGCCAAGAACACCCTGGTGAAGAACTACCTGGGTCTGGCGGAATCCGCTGGCGCACAAGTACATCCGATGACCACCGTGACCGGCTTCGAGCAGCGCTCCGACGGCGTGTGGGAGGTCCGCACGGCACGTACCGGCCGCACGCTGCGCACGAAGCGGCGAACGTTCACCGCCACCCATGTGGTGTTGGCCGCCGGCACATGGGGCACCCAGAAGCTGCTGTTCAAGATGCGGGACAACGGGAAGCTACCCAAGCTGTCCGACCGGCTCGGCGTGCTCACCCGGACCAACTCGGAGTCGATCGTGGGGGCGGGTCGCTTGCAGGTCAAGCCCGATCTGGACCTGACCCACGGCGTGGCCATCACATCGTCGATCCATCCGACGTCGGATACGCATATCGAACCGGTGCGCTACGGCAAGGGATCGAACGCGATGGGGTTGCTGCAGACCCTAATGACCGACGGCGCCGGCCCGCAGGGCACGGACGTCCCGCGCTGGAAGCAGCTGTTGCAGGATGCCGGCGAGGACCCGCGGGGCATGCTGCGGATGCTCAATCCCAGGCACTGGTCTGAGCGCACGGTGATCGCCCTGGTGATGCAGCACCTGGACAACTCGATCACCACCTTCACGAGGCGCAACCGGCTGGGCATCCGTCGGATGACCAGCAAGCAGGGCCACGGCGAACCGAATCCGACCTGGATACCGGTCGGCAACGAGGTCACCCGCCGGATCGCCAAGAAGATCGACGGGGTCGCCGGTGGCACCTGGGGCGAACTCTTCAACATCCCGCTGACCGCCCATTTCCTCGGCGGCGCGGCGATCGGCGACAGCGCGGAGCACGGCGTCATCGACCCCTACCAGCGGGTGTACGGCTATCCCTCGCTGCACGTGATGGACGGCGCGGCGATCTCGGCGAACCTGGGCGTCAACCCGTCGCTGAGCATCACCGCCCAGGCCGAGCGCGCGGCGTCGTTGTGGCCCAACAAGGGGCAGAACGATCAGCGGCCGCGGCAGGGTGAGCCGTATCGGCGGCTGGCACCGATCGCACCCGAGCATCCCGTCGTTCCCGCCGACGCACCAGCGGCGTTGCGGCACTTGCCGATTGAGCCCGTCAGCTCCGCCGGCTGAGCCCCACGGCGTGCCGGTGTGTCGGTTCGCGGCCGGGCGGCTGTGGCGGGGGCGGAAGCAACGCGTGGCGGGGCCGGACGGTGACCGTCGCCGGGACGCTCGTGCTGAGCTCAAGCTCCTCGCCGGCATGCCGGATTGACAGTCCACCGCCCGGCCCGTCGCGAAGCGTGTAGGTGACATCGGCGTGGTTGACATCGACCGTCAACCGAAACCCCCTCCAGCGCAAGCGGAACCGCAGGCACGAGATGCCGTCGGGAAGGTGCGGGTCGAGTGACAGCACACCCTCGTCGTCGCGCAGGCCACCAAAGCCGGCGACCAGCGCGGTCCATGCCCCGGCGAGTGAGGCCATGTGCAGGCCGTCGCGCGTGTTCTGGTGCAGGTCGCGCAGGTCGATGAGCGCGGCCTCGAAGGCATA
>JBEVHG010000061.1:0-16776 GCA_040511335.1 Mycobacterium sp.
GCGCCGAGCCCCTTTTCGTCAACCTCGCGGTCGCCGGGCACCCCCACCGCCAGCAGCTCCCACACGCCGCCGGGCTGACGCACCATGAGCGCCACGTTCTTAATCGTGTCGGCGGCGGTAACGCGGCCCTCCAGGGTGCGATTGGCCCAGTCGACCAACGTGGCGATGGTCGGGGTGCCCGGGGTGTCATGCACCTTGGCTTCGGGCAGACCGTCGACCGGCAACGACTCCGGGACCGCGGTGATCACCGCCTCGACGTTGGCGGCGTAACCGGACTCCAGGCAACGCACGAAAGTGTCTTCACCGACCTCGCTTTCGGCCAGGAATTCCTCGGATCCGCTGCCGCCCATCGCCCCGGAGACCGCAGAGACGATGACGTAGCGCACCGCCAGCCGCTCGAAGATCCGCCGATAGGCCTCGCGGTGCGCGTGATAGGCGGTCTTGAGCCCGTCGTCGTCGACGTCGAAGGAGTAGGAGTCCTTCATCACGAACTCGCGGCCGCGCAGGATGCCGGCCCGCGGTCGGGCCTCGTCGCGGTACTTGGTCTGGATCTGATAGAGGATCAGCGGGAAATCCTTGTACGAGCTGTACTCCCCCTTGACCGTCAGCGTGAATATCTCTTCGTGCGTCGGCCCGAGCAGATAGTCGTTGCGCCTGCGGTCCTTGAGCCGGAACACGCCGTCGCCGTATTCGGTCCACCGGTTCGTCGTCTCGTAGGGCGCGCGCGGCAGCAGCGCCGGCAACAGGATCTCTTGCCCGCCAATGGCATTCATCTCATCGCGGACGACCCGCTCGACCTTGCGCAGCACCCGCAGGCCCAGCGGCAGCCAGCTGTACAACCCGGGCCCGACTGGGCGGATGTAGCCGGCCCGGATGAGCAGCTTGTGGCTGGGGACCTCGGCGTCGGCTGGGTCGTCGCGAAGCGTGCGCAGGAACAGCTCGGACATGCGGGTGATCACAGCGCTTACCTTAGCGAGGCCCAGGGCTACAGCTCACCGGCCTCCACCGCCTCGCGGGTGTGCTGCGCGGTGGCGATCTGGCGCGCGGAGAAGCCGATCCAGAACGCGGCGATGCCGACCAGCACCGCGATCGCGGCCACCCACAGCAGCGAATAGGTGTAGCCGTGGTCCAGGGCGTCCAGCTGGCTCGGCGTCATGTCGCCGACCGGCCCGGTGGTGCCACCCAGATAGAGCGTGCGCGAGGTCTGCACCGCCTGGATGACCACAAGAACCAACGGACCGCCGAGGTTGTAGACCATCAGCGTGATCGCCGAGACCGGTCCGATCTCCCGGGGCCCCACCTCGGTGACCGCGCACAGCGGCAGGATCACCGAGATCAGGCCAATCCCGAAGCCGCCCACCACAATCGGAACGACAAGATTGGGGAAGTACGGGATGGTGCGGGTCAGGGTCGATCCGTACAGCATGGCGCCCAGCACCAAAAGGCCGCCGCCGATGATCAGCCACCGCGGCGCGATGTGTGGCGCTATCCGCGCGGCCACCACGTTGCCCAGGCCCAGCGACGCCGCGAATGGGATGAAGCAGATGCCGGCCCGCAACGCGGAGTAGCCCATCACGTCCTGCACATAAAGGCCGATCATCACGGTCAATGTCAGCAGCACGCCGCCGGCCAGGAAGAGCGAGATGAAGGTCATCACCCGGTTGCGGTTGTCGAACACCGAGAACGGCACCAGCGGGTTGTCGGCGGTGCGCTCGACGAGCAGGAACGCGATGAAGAAGACCGCCGCGGCGATGGCGGCGCCGATCACCCATGGGTCCACCCAGCCGCGCGGCGGGCCCTGCGTGAACACCAGCACCGCCGACGTGCAGCCCAACGTGGCCAGCAGTGCGCCGGTGATGTCGAGCTTGAGCCGCTCGTGATGCGTCTCGCCGATCCGGTACACGGCGATCGCGATGATGACGATGCCGATCGGAACGTTGATCAGGAACGCCAGCCGCCAGGAGATGACGGTGAGCGCGCCACCGAGCACCAGGCCCAGCACCGAACCCGTGGCCTGCATGGCCGCCGACACCGCCATCGCGCGGTTGCGGGCCTGCCCGACGGCGTAGGTCGTCGCGATCAGTGCCAGGCCCGTCGGTGCGGCGACCGCTGCGCCGGTGCCCTGCACGGCGCGCGCCACGATCAGCGTGACGGCATCGGTGGCCACACCGCACACCAGCGACGCGATGGTGAACACCCCGACGCCGGACAGGAATGCCCGCTTGTGCCCGATCGCGTCGCCGACGCGGCCGCCGAGCAGCAGCAGGCCGCCGAACGTCAGCACGTAGGCGGTGATGACCCAGCTCTTGCCGGCGTCGGACAGGCCCAGTTCGGCCTGCATGCGCGGCAGCGCGACGATGACGATGGTGCCGTCGAGCGTCGACATCAGCTGCATGCCGGTGATCGCGACGATCGCGATGCCCAGCACGCTCGACGACAGCGGCGTGGTGCTGCGGTCCGTCGACCCCCCAGCCCCACCCGCGGCAGCCATGGATAGCCACCCTACCCAGAGGCGATTTCGGCGTGCTCAGTAGCGGTCAGCGCGACCGATCACGCCGAAATCGGATGCGGTAGAGCTACAGCTCTCCCGCATCGATCGCGTCCTTGACTTCCTGCGCGTGGGCCACCTGCTCGGCGGTGTAGCCGATGAACAGCGCGGCGCCACCGACCAGCACCGCGACCGCGGCCACCCACAACAACCCGTAGGTGTAGCCCTGGTCGAGGGCATGCAGCTGGGTGCTGTCCATGAATTTCACCGGGCCCGTGGTGCCGCCCAGGTACAGCGTCCGCGACGTGATGACGGCCTGGATCACCGCGAGCACCACCGGGCCACCGAGATTCTGCATCATCAACGCGATCGCCGACACCGGGCCAATCTGGTCGAAGCCCACCCCGGCGATCGCCGAGACGGTGAGCGGAACGACGATCATGCCGATACCGAAGCCGCCGACGGCGATCGGCAGCACCAGGTTCGGGAAGTACGGGATGCCTCCGTTGAGTGTCGAGCCGTAGAGCATCGCGGCCAGCACCAGGATGCCGCCGGCGATCACCAGCACCCGAGGCGGGAACAGCGACACCAGGTGCGAGGACACCCCCAGTCCGATGCCGAGCGCGATCACGAACGGGATGAAGCCGATCCCGGCGCGTAACGCGCTGTAGCCCATGATGTCTTGCACGTACAGGCCGATCAGCACCGTCAGCGTGAACATCACGCCGCCGGCCAGGAAGACCGCGGCGAAGGTGGCAACCCTGTTGCGGTCGCGGAACAGCTCGAACGGCATCACGGGATGCTCCGCGGCGCGTTCGACGTATGCGAACGCGGCGAGGAACACCAGCGCGGCGACGCCGGAGCCGACGGTCACCGTCGACAGCCAGCCCTGCTCGGGTCCCATCGAGAATGCGAACACCGCCGCGGTGCAGCCGAGGGTGGCCAGGATGGCGCCGGCGGCGTCGAGCTTCATGCGCTCGCGGTGGGTTTCCCGCAACGCGGTGCGGGCCAGGTAGATCATCACCAGCCCGATCGGCACGTTCACCAGAAAGGCCAGCCGCCACGACACCTCGGTCAGCGCGCCGCCGACAACCAGCCCCATCACCGAGCCGACGCCGGTCATCGCGGCGAACACGGCCGTCGCGGCATTGCGGGCCGGACCCTTCGGGAACGTCGTCGCGACCAGAGCCAGGCCCGTCGGCGACGCGATCGCGGCGCCCACACCCTGCAGCAGCCGCGCCACCACCAGCGTGGTCTCGTCCCAGGCGATGCCACACAGGATGGACGCAATGGTGAACAGCGCGACGCCGACGATGAAGGTGCGCTTGCGGCCGATGGTGTCGCCGAGGCGACCGCCCAGCAGCATCAGCCCGCCGAAGGTCAGCACATAGGCCGTGATGACCCAGCTGCGGCCGGCGTCGGACAGGTTCAGCTCGTCCTGGATCTTAGGAAGCGCGACGATCGCAACGGTGCTGTCCATGGTCGCCAGCAGCTGCATACCGCCGATCGCGATGACCGCGGCGATGAACCGCCGCGACGGCAACCAGGCCGGGTACCTGCCGGTTCGCTCTAGCGCGGTGTGCTCCACGTGTATGGGACGGGCTCGGTTTGCCCCGCCCTCGGCGTCACGGCGGATGGCGGCACGCTCTGCATCATTGAGAGCCGTCATAACCGGTTACCTTACAGTAATCTTAAGAATCCTTTAACCGCCGAAGGCAGCGACCGAACCGATCACGATGATCGCGGGAGGTCGGACCCCCTCGGCGCGCATGCGTTCGGGCGCGTCGCCGAGCGTCGCGCGCAACGTCCGCTGGGCGGGTGTGGTGCCGTGCTGCACCACCAGCACCGGCGTTTCCGCAGGTCGACCGCCTTCCAGCAGCGCCTTGGTGAAGAGTTCGATTCGCTCGACGGCCATCAGCAGCACGATCGTGCCCGACATCGCGGCCAACGCATTCCAATTCACTAACGATTCGGGGTGGCCGGGCGCAACATGGCCGCTGACCACCACAAACTCATGCGTCACGGCCCGATGAGTGACGGGAACACCGGCCAGCGCGGGCACCGCTATGGCACTTGTCACACCCGGCACGACGGTGACCGGGATGCCCGCGTCGCTGCATGCGAGCACCTCCTCGTAGCCGCGCGCGAACACAAACGGGTCGCCGCCCTTCAGCCGCACCACGAACTTGCCCGCCTTGGCGCGGTCGATCAGCACCGCGTTGATGGCGTCCTGGGCCATCGCCCGGCCGTATGGGATCTTCGCGGCGTCGATGACCTCGACGTGGGGTGCCAGCTCCGCGAGCAGTTCAGGCGGGGCCAGCCGGTCGGCGACGACGACATCGGCGTGGGCCAGCAGCCGGCGGCCGCGGACGGTGATCAGTTCGGGGTCGCCGGGACCGCCGCCGACCAGGGCCACCCCCTCGGGCCGGACGCCGGGGGTCTCCGCGGTGATCGCACCGCGGAGGAACGCTTCGTGGATGGCCGACCGGATGGCCGCCGAGCGGCGGTGCTCACCGCCGGCCAGCACGCCGACGGACAGCCCTTCGTACTCGAAGGACGCCGGGGTGACCGCGGTGCCCTCGCGGGCCACGTCGGCGCGCACACAGAAGATGTGGCGGCGCTCGGCCTCGGCGACGACGGCGGCGTTGACCTCCGGGTCGTCGGTGGCCGCGATGACGTACCACACATCCTCGAGGTCGCCGTCGCGAAACTCCCGCAATTCCAAGGTGATTCCGGTCATGACCTCGACGGCCGGGGTGGCCGACCGGGTAATGACGTGCACGTCCGCTCCGTTGGCGATCAACAGCGGCAGCCGGCGCTGGGCCACGGTGCCCCCACCGACGACGACGACCTTCTTGCCGGCCAGTCGCAGGCCGACGAGGTAGGCGTTCTCGCTCACCGGGCGAGCCTAGAGGTCGCCGCCGCGGCCACGAAGCGCGCCACCGCATGCGGGTGCGCCGCGGGGTGGGTGTGCAGATAGCCGGCGTGCACACCGCGATGCACGGCCCCGTCCCTGACGGGGCCCACCCCGGCGCCGCGGTACACCCAGGCGGGCTGGTAGCTGTCGGCGAATGTCACTGTGGTGCGGTGGAATTCGTGTCCGACGACTCGCTCGCCGACGGCATGCAGCGGCGAGTCGGTCACCGCGACGGCGTCGCGATACCCCAGGGTGAGGCGTTCGGTGAACCGGGCGGATCCGGATAGCACGCCGCACATCGGGTACCCGTCGAGCTCGTCGACCAGGTAGGTCAGACCGGCGCATTCGGCGTGCACCGGGGCACCGCTGGCGGCCAGCGCGTTGATCTGCTGGCGCACACGGTCATTGGCCGACAGCTCGGTGGTGAACTCCTCCG
Organism: Mycobacterium sp.; assembly: GCA_040511335.1. Classification (GTDB taxonomy): domain Bacteria; phylum Actinomycetota; class Actinomycetes; order Mycobacteriales; family Mycobacteriaceae; genus Mycobacterium. The sequence continues at coordinate 5,842 of JBEVHG010000061.1, forward strand.
GGAAGCCGCCGGGCAGCACCAGCGCGGCGGTGTCGGGCGGCAGCATTTCGGTCGACGGGTCGAACTCGACGACGTGGGCTCCGGTGGCGCGCAGCAATTCGCTGTGTTCGGTGTAGCCGAAACTGAACGCCCTGCCCGCCGCCAGCGCAACGGTGACGTCACCGGCGACGCCGTCGACCACGCCGGGGTCCCACGGCTCGTCGGTGACATCGCTCGCCGCGACGGCGGCGATGCCGGCCAGGTCGACGTGGCGGGCCACCAGTGCGGTCATCGCGTCGACGGCGGCGCGGGCGTGGCGGCCATGCTCCACGGCGGTGACCAGGCCGAGATGCCGTGAGGGCACAGACAGTTCGTCCGCGCGCGGAATGGCGCCGAACACGGCGACGCCGGCGTGTTCGCAGGCCTGCCGCAGCACGGCCTCATGGCGCGGCGATCCAACCCGGTTCAAGATCACTCCGGCGATCCTGACGGTCCGATCGAAGGTCGAAAAGCCGTGCAGCAGCGCCGCGATGCTCTGGCTCTGTCCGCGGGCGTCGATCACCAACACCACCGGCGCACCGAGCAGCCCGGCGACGTGAGCGGTGGATCCGGTGGCGGGACCGACCATCTCCTGCTCGATCCGCCCGTCGAAGAGTCCCATGACCCCCTCGACCACCGCGATGTCGGCGGCCGCGCCGCCGTGTCGGTAGAGCGGCCCGATCAGCGGCTCACCGACCAGCACCGGGTCGAGATTGCGGCCCGGCGCCCCGGCCGCGAGGGCGTGGTAGCCAGGATCGATGAAGTCCGGGCCGACCTTGAACGGTGCGACCCGACGTCCGGCCAGCCGCAGCGCACCCATCAAACCCGTTGCCACCGTCGTCTTTCCGCTGCCCGACGCAGGCGCGGCGATCACGATGGCAGGCGTACTCACCCGATCTCCCGCGAGCGACCGTGTTTGTACGCCGACACGCCGTGAACGCTGTCATTTTGCGGACGCTCGCGCCGGACGAAGACAACGAGACTGCTCACCACTCGATGCCCTTCTGGCCCTTGCGGCCGACATCCATCGGGTGCTTGACCTTTGTCATCTCGGTGACCAGGTCGGCGGCGTCGAGCAATCGCTGCGGCGCATCACGTCCGGTGATCACCACGTGCTGGGTGCCGGGCCGGCTCGCGAGCGTGGCGACGACATCGTCGACGTCGACCCAGCCCCACTTCAGCGGATAGGTGAACTCGTCGAGCACATAGAAGTCGTGGCGCTGCTCTGCCAGCCGACGGGAGATCTCGGCCCACCCGTCCGCCGCGGCGGCGGCGTGGTCGACGTCGCTACCCTGCTTGCGCGACCACGACCAGCCCGCACCCATCTTGTGCCACTCGACATGCCCGCCAACGCCGTGCTCGTCGTGCAGGCGGCCGAGTTCGCGAAATGCGGCCTCCTCACCCACTTTCCATTTGGCACTCTTGACGAACTGGAACACCGCAATATCGAATCCCTGATTCCAGGCGCGCAATGCCATCCCGAACGCCGCTGTCGACTTTCCCTTGCCGGCACCGGTGTGCACGGCCAGCAGCGGCGCATTGCGACGGGTTCGGGTGGTCAGGCCGTCGTCGGGAACGGCCAGCGGTCGGCCTTGCGGCATCAGACTCCTCCCCTACGCGGCGCTGGTGTTGGCCTGCGTCTTGACCAGCCGGGTCAGGTCGTCGGCCCGTAGCTGTGCGAGCCGCACCACCGGCGCGCCGAGATGGGACGCCAGCTGCTCCGCCAAACCCAAACGCACATACGAGGTTTCGCAGTCCACCACCACCGCGGCCGCACCCTCGGCGACCAGGCGGGCGGCCGCGACGCGGGCGCGACCCAGTGGGTCGGGTCCGCCGGTTGCCCGGCCGTCGGTGAGCACCACCACCAGGCTGCGCCGCGCCCGGTCGCGCGCCCTCTCCCGCACTACCACATCGCGGGCCTTCAACAAGCCTTGCGCCAGTGGCGTTTTCCCGCCGGTGTCGAAGCGGGCGAGCCGGCGGCCCGCGATGTGCACCGACGATGTCGGCGGCAGCAACAGCCGCGCCTGCTCTTGCCGGAAGGTGATCACGGCGACCTTGTCGCGGCGCTGGTAGGCGTCGCGCAGCAGCGACAGCGTGGCGCCTCCGACCGCGGACATCCGGTCGCGGGCGGCCATCGAGCCCGATGCGTCGACGACAAAGATCACCAGGTTGCCTTCACGGCCTTCCCGTACCGCGCGCCGCACGTCGTCGGGTTCGGGGCGCGGACGGCCCGGCCGCTGCTGTCGGCGGGCGGCCGCCAGCAATGTGCCGAACACGTGCACGCCGTGGCCGGCCTCGGGTTCCGCGGTGGCCGATATGACCGTTCCGGTGCGGTTGCGGGCGCGCGAGCGCCGGCCGGGAGCACCCTCCCCGACACCCGGAACCACCAGTGCCCTGGTCCGGAACACCGCCGAGGGCGCCGCGCTGGGCCGGGTAGCCGATTCCGAATTACGTTGCGGTCCAGAATATTCCGACGGTTCCCCGGGTGCTGCCTCACCGCCACCGGGCGGATCGGGGTCGGGATCGTCGGCGGCCTCGCGAGCCTGTGCCAGCGCTTCGTCGAGCCGCTCCGGATCCAGGCCCGGGTCGTCGAATGGGTCGCGGCGGCGCCGGTGCGGCAACGCGAGTTCGGCGGCCACCCGGATATCCTCCTCGGTGACGGCGGCCGCCCCGCGCCAGGCAGCGTGCGCCACCGCGGTCCGCGCAACCACCAGGTCCGCCCGCATGCCATCGACATCGAACGCGGCGCACAGTGCGGCAATCCGGCGTAACTCGTTGTCCGGCAACGCCACTTCGGCAACCGATGCCCGGGCCGCGGCGATGCGGCGGGCCAACTCGGCGTCGGCCCCGGCGTAGGAGCTGGTGAACGCTTCGGGGTCGGCCTCGAAGGCCATCCGCGCTCGAACGACGTCCGCACGCACCTCGACATCGCGCGATGCGTGCACGTCGACGGTGAGTCCGAACCGGTCCAGCAGCTGCGGCCGCAGCTCACCCTCTTCGGGGTTCATGGTGCCGATCAGCACGAAACGGGCCTCGTGGCTGTGCGAAACGCCGTCGCGCTCGACGTGAACCCGGCCCATCGCCGCGGCGTCGAGTAGCACGTCGACCAGGTGGTCGTGGAGCAGATTGACCTCGTCGACGTAGAGCACACCGCCGTGGGCGCGGGCCAGCAGTCCCGGTTTGAACGCGTGCTCGCCGTCGCGCAGCACCCGCTGCAGGTCCAGCGAGCCGACCACGCGGTCCTCGGTGGCGCCGATCGGCAGTTCGACCAGCGAGGCACCATCGACCGCGGCCAGCACGTGCGCCAGCCCACGCACCGCCGTGGACTTCGCGGTGCCCTTCTCGCCGCGGATCAGCACCCCGCCGATCTCGGGGCGCACCGCACACAGCACCAGCGCCAGCCGCAGTTGCTCGTGGCCGACGATCGCGCTGAACGGGTACGTCACGGCTGCCCGGCCTCGGTGCCCGAACCGGACGTCGCCGGCCGAGCGGCTCCAGACCCGTGCCGCACCATCGGCACGTGCGGAATCCCGTCGTCGAGAAACTCCTCGCCGTCACGGACAAACCCGTGATGGGCGTACATGTCCTCCAGGTAGGTCTGCGCGTTGATCCGGCACGGGTGGTGGCTCACCTCAGCCAGCGCGGCCTGCAGCAGCCGGGTGGTATGGCCGTGGCCGCGGGCGCTGCGCTCGGTGCAGACCCGCCCGATACGGAACGCCTTCTCGCCGCCCGCATGCTCTTCCATCAGCCGCAGCGTGGAGACGACCTTGCCGTCGAGGCCTTCCAGCCAGAAATGGCGGGTCTCGGCGAGCAGGTCGCGACCGTCCAGCTCCGGGTACGGGATGGCCTGCTCGACGACGAACACCTCGACCCGCAGCTTGAGCAGTTCGTAGAGCGTCGCGGCGTCCAGGTCCTTGGCCCAGCTGCGGCGCAGTGCGACCGTCATAGGTCAGTCACGCCTCAGGCGGACGCTGCGGTCGCGGAGTGCGCCGTGTCGGCGCCGGTCTCGACAGGCTCGGATGTGGCGGGCAGACCATTCGCCGGTCGGTCCAGCTTGAGCAGCTTGGTGCCCCACGACCAGACCTCCTCGAACAACGCCGGCTCGCTTGACAGCTCGGCGCCCAGCGACGGCACCATCCCCTTGAGCTCGGGCAACCAGGACTGGTAGCGGTCGCCGAAGCAGCGATCCATCACGTCGAGCATCGCCGGCACGGCCGTCGAGGCTCCAGGCGACGCGCCGAGCAGGCCCGCGATGCTGCCGTCGGCGGCGGACAGCACCGTGGTGCCGAACTCCAGCACGCCGCCCTTGCCCTTGGCCGGGCGAATCACCTGCACCCGCTGCCCGGCGACGTCGAGTTCCCATTCGGAATCGACTGCGCTGGGGACGAATTCACGCAGCGCCTGCACCCGGTCCGCCTCCGACAGCAGCAACTGGCCGATCAGGTAGCGCACCAGACCCACATGCGTGAGCCCGACCTTGACCATCGACGCCACGTTGTTCGGCTTGACCGACAGCGGCAGATCGGTGATCTTGCCCTGCTTCAAGAACTTCGGCGACCAACCGGCGAATGGTCCGAACAGCAGCCACGATTTGCCGTTGATGATGCGCGCGTCCAGATGCGAAGCACCCGGATGGGGCGCGCCCAGCGGCAGCAGCCCGTAGACCTTGGCCCGGTGCGCGTCGGCCAGCTCCGGGTTCGAGCTGCGCAGGAACCGGCCGCCGATCGGGAAACCTCCGTAGCCCTTGACCTCCGGGATGCCGGCCTTCTGCAGCAGCGGCAGTGCGCCACCCCCCGCCCCGACGAATACGAATTTCGCGTTCAGCCGGCGTTTCTCCCCGGTGCGCCGGTTGACGATCGTCAGCGTCCAGCTGCCGTCTTTCTCCTTGCGCAGGTCGCGCACCTCGTGACCGAACATTGTGGTCATGCCGCGCTGCGCGGTATAGCCGATCAGCTGCCGCGACAGCGCGCCGAAGTCGACGTCGGTGCCGTCCTGCGACCAGCTCAGCGCCACCGGGTCGGAGAAGTCACGCTGCTCGGCCATCACCGGCAGTCGGCGCGCGAACTCGGCGGGGTCGTCGATAAACTCCATCGTCGCGAATAGTGGATTGCCGAGCAGCGTGTCGTAACGGCGCCTCATATAGTCGACGTTTTCCGCGCCGTGCACGAAGCTGACGTGCGGGATGGGGTTGAGGAAGCTGCGCACATCGGGCAGCATCCCGGTCTCCACCGCGTACGCCCAGAACTGCCGCGTGACCTGGAACTGCTCATTGACCTGCACTGCTTTGCCGATGTCGATCGAGCCGTCGGGTCGCTCCGGCGTGTAATTCAGCTCACACAGCCCCGAGTGACCGGTGCCGGCGTTGTTCCACGGATCGCTGCTTTCGGCGGCCGCGCCGTCGAGGCGCTCGATCAGGGTGATCGACCAGTCCGGCTCCACCAGCCGCAACAACGCACCCAGGGTGGCGCTCATGATGCCCGCGCCCACCAGCACGACGTCAGTCTTGGCGGTCTTGGCTACCTTGGGATCAGACACCAGATCATTAGTCCTTCGTGGTCACGTGGTCCGCTTGGCACGGCTTTACCGGTCCCCAGGTTATCCCGACGCCGCCGGGTCTAACCCGCTGACCACATAAGGTGGCTGTCGTGAGGACCTGGGAGCCCGACCTGCTGCCCGGTTACTGGCAGCAGACCGTTGGCCTTGGCCCGGATCCCGACGGTGAGGGCGACCTCGTCACCACGCTGGTGCGTCGCGGCGAGCCCGACCCCGCGCACCCCGCGCCGGCCCATGCCGTGCTGCTCGTGCACGGTTTCACCGACTACTTCTTCAACACCGAGCTGGCCGACCACTTCGCCGGCCGCGGTTTCGCTTTTTACGCGCTGGACCTGCACAAGTGCGGCCGCTCGTGGCGGGAGGGCCAGACGCCGCACTTCACCACGAGCCTGGCCCGCTACGACACCGATCTGGAGCGCGCAACCGACATCATCGACGCCGGAAAGATCCTGCTGTACGGCCACTCCGCGGGCGGGCTCATCGTGTCGCTGTGGCTGGACCGGCTGCGCCGGCGCGGCCTCACCGCGCAGAAGCGCATCGCCGGCCTGGTGCTCAACAGCCCGTGGCTGGACCTGCAGGGCCCGGCGATCCTGCGCACCGCGGGCACCGCCGCCGCACTCGGTGCGGTGTCGCGGATCCGAAAGCGGCTGGTCGCCCGCCCGCCCACCGAGGGCGGTTACGGCGCGACACTGCACCGCGACTACCACGGTGACTTCGACTACGACCTGAAGTGGAAGCCGATCGGCGGCTTCCCGGTGACCTTCGGCTGGCTGCACGCCATCCGGCGCGGGCACACCGCACTGCACCGCGGGCTGGATGTCGGCGTGCCGAACCTGATCCTGCGGTCGGATCGCAGCGTGCGCGAGGTGAAAGATCCCGAGGCCATTCAACGCGGAGACGCGGTCCTCGACGTCAAGCAGATTGCCCGATGGGCCGGCTGCATCGGCAACCGCACCACGATCGTGCCGATCCTCGACGCCAAGCACGACGTGTTCCTGTCCCTGGCAGAACCACGCCAGGCGGCCTACCGCGAACTGGGCCGCTGGCTGGATTGGTACCTCTCCGAAAACACCGGCGCCGCAGCACAATCCAAGCGAGGATAACGCATGGACCCTTTCGACATCGCGATCATCGGCACCGGCTCGGGCAATACCATTATCGACGAACTGTACGCCGACAAGCGGGTGGCGATCTGCGAGCAGGGCACCTTCGGCGGCACTTGCCTCAATGTCGGCTGCATACCGACCAAGATGTTCGTCTATGCGGGGGAGATGGCCCAAACCGTCCGTGACACATCGCGATTCGGTGTCGACGCGCACGTGGACGGTGTCCGATGGGGTGACGTCGTTTCGCGTGTCTTCGGTCGCATCGACCCGCTGGCGCTGGGCGGCGAGAACTACCGGCGTTCATCACCGAATGTCACGGTGTTCGACACCCACACCCGGTTCGGCCCGACTTCCCCCGATGGCCGGTACACCCTGCGCACCGACGGCGGCGACGAGTTCACCGCCGATCAGGTGGTGATCGCCGCCGGCTCGCGCGCCATGGTGCCGGCCGCCATCGCGGAGTCGGGGGTCGACTACCACACCAGCGACACCATCATGCGGATCGCCGACGTACCCGAGCACCTGGTCATCGTCGGTGGCGGATTCGTCGCGGCCGAGTTCGCGCACATCTTCTCCGCGCTGGGTGCACGGGTCACGCTGGTGATCCGCGGCGCCACGCTGCTGCGCCATTGCGATGATTCGATCTGCGAACGCTTCACTGATATCGCGGCCAAGAAGTGGGAAATCCGCAACCACCACACGGTCATCAACGCGCGCCAGGACGCATCGGGCATCACCTTGACACTCGACGATGGCTCCAAGATGCAGGCCGACACGCTGCTGGTGGCCACCGGCCGGTTCCCGAACGGCGACCTGCTCGACGCGGAACTGGCCGGCGTCGAGGTGCGCGACGGCCTGGTCACCGTCGACGAATACCAGCGCACCACCGCCCCAGGTGTTTTCGCGCTTGGCGACGTCTGCGCGCCTTATCAGCTCAAGCACGTGGCCAATCACGAGGCCCGCGTGGTTCGCCACAACCTGCTCCAGGACTGGGACGACACCGACGCGCTGATGCCCTCCGACCACCGGTACGTGCCGTCGGCGGTTTTCACCGATCCGCAGATCGCGATGGTGGGATTAACCGAAAACCAAGCCCGGGCAAAGGGATTCGACATGAAGGTCAAGGTCCAAGACTACAGCGACGTCGCGTACGGCTGGGCGATGGAGGACACCACCGGCATCGCGAAGATCATCGTGGAAAACGAGACCGGCAAGATTCTCGGCGCGCACATCATGGGCCATCAGGCATCGTCGCTGATCCAGCCGCTGATCCAGGCGATGAGCTTCGGCCTGGCCGGCCAGGACATGGCCCGCGGTCAGTACTGGATCCATCCCGCCCTGCCCGAGGTCATCGAGAATGCGCTGCTGGCCCTGTGTGGCGAGCCGCCCTGGCCACCGTCGCGACGGCACTGACGTCCACCCGCGAGCAGACACAAAATCGCCCGAATTGGCGGCGTGTCGAGGGTTTCGTGTCTCGCGCAGGAAGTGCGCTCAGCGCTGCTGGCACCGCGGGCACAAGCCGTGCAGCGTGAGGCCGGCCTGCTCGGACAACGTGAATGAACTGCCCGCTATCGCATGTTCGAGCGCCGACGTGAGCCGCTGGGCGGGCACTTCGATGATCGCGCCGCACTCGGTGCACACGGCGTGGTGGTGCGGATGCTGCGCAAGCCCGTAGGTGGTGACGCCGCCCTCGATGGTCAACGCGTGCAGGACGCCCTGCTCGACGAGTGTGGTCACCGTTCGGTAGATGGTCGCCAGGTCGGGCGGCTGCGCACCTGCCGGCGTCGAGTCGACCAGTCGCTGGTGAATATCGGCGACGCTGAGATGCCCGTCGACGGGTTCCAGGATCGACAGGACCGCGATCCGCGACGGCATCCGCCGCAGCCCGTGGGCGCGCAGCAACTCGCCGATCCGCTCGGCGGCAGCCGGGTCCCGGGTCGACGGGTTGGACGTCACCCCACAAGTGTGGCGCTGGATTCTGCGCTTTGCCAAACGCTACTTGCAAAAGATTTGCATAATGGTTCCTGCGAATCGCTCGCATCATTGGGCGGAAGGGAGCCGTGATGGCCAGCATCGCCACCGAACGGCCCGCCACCCGGACGTCGAGGGTGAAAAGCGCGCTGGGCCCGGGCGAATGGCGGCGGCTGGCAATGATGTTCGGCGTCATCGCCGCGCTACACCTGATCGGCTGGATCACGCTGGTGGCCTTCGTCGCACCGCAGCATTTCAGCCTCGGGGACACGGTGCTAGGTGTCGGTGTGGGCCTGACCGCCTACACCCTCGGGTTGCGGCACGCGTTCGACGCCGACCACATCGCGGCCATCGACAACACCACCCGCAAGTTGATGGGCGACGGACAGCGTCCCTTGGGCGTCGGCTTTTTCTTCTCGCTCGGCCATTCCAGCGTCGTCTTCGGGTTGGCGCTGCTGATATCGGTCGGGATGAAAGCCATCGCCGGGCCGGTCGAGGACGACTCGTCTGCCCTGCACCACTACACCGGGATCATCGGCACCGGTGTATCCGGCGTTTTCCTGTATCTGATCGCTCTCATCAACATCGTCGTCCTGGTCGGCATCCTTCGGGTTTTCGCCCAAATGCGCCGTGGCGGCTACAACGAAGCGGCGCTCGAACAGCAGTTGAACAACCGCGGAATGCTCAACCGGTTCTTCGGCCGCTTCACCCGTTCCATCACCAAGTCGTGGCAGATGTATCCCCTCGGCGTGTTGTTCGGGTTCGGGTTCGACACCGCCACGGAGATCGCACTTCTCGTGCTGGCCGGCACCAGTGCCGCCGCAGGACTGCCCTGGTACGCCATCCTGTGCCTGCCGATCCTGTTCGCCGCGGGCATGACCCTGCTCGACACCCTGGACGGCTCGTTCATGAACTTCGCCTACGGATGGGCGCTGTCCAAACCTGTGCGCAAGGTGTACTACAACATCACGATCACCGGGCTGTCGGTCGCGGTCGCCCTGATCATCGGCAGCATGCAACTGCTGGGGCTGCTGGCCGAGCAGTTGGGCCTCAGCGGCGGTTTCTGGGACTGGCTCGGCGGCATCAACCTCAACGTCATCGGCTACCTCATCGTCGGCATGTTCGTCGTCACCTGGGTGGTCGCGGTCATGGTCTGGCGGTTCGCCCGCATCGAGGAGAGATGGACGGCATCGGTCCAGGGCTGAGCACTCAGTCGAGCCAACGACCCACCGTCGCGCGTGCTAGCGCTTAGTTGCGGTGACCAGTAGGTACTCGGCGTGGTAGGCGGTTCGGCCGGGCTCGGCTGCCTGATTCCATTCTGTGAGGAAGCCCAGGAAGTCGCGGTCCAGGTCGTCGACCCGCTCCGGCCGATCCAGGTTGAAACGGTAGACCGCGATGGTCGGCCCGTAGTTGCGCTTCCAGTACTCGCGGAACTCCGTCGGGTCCGCGCATCGGCTGACGCATCAGCCCGGCTACCAATCCGCCTCGACTCAGGCGCGCCGCGCCCAGATCCCCTCCGGCCGGCGCGCCGGCATCGACGCCAACGTGTCGAACCTGTCGGTCGCGTCCTTTCCCGGCCGGCACCCCGAGGAGCTCTCCATCGAGCAGGTGCGCATCGCCGACGAGCAGCAACGGGACGCCGCGAAGGCGGCGCGGCGGGCCCGTGCCCGGCAGCGCGCGTTGGATCGCTCGCGGCGCAACAGCAATCCCGACCAGTACGGGCTGTCGGTGCGCCAACACGCCCGCGCTGATCGGCACGCCACCCGCGGGCCCGAGCGGCCCGCGCCCACGGCAGCCCGCGGCGCGCCTACCGCCACGACACGCTCTCCGGCACATACCAGCGCACCCGCGCCGACCACGCGGCTGATGGTCACGCTCGCGGCCACGCGAAGCAGGCCAGGGCCCGCGACGTGGCGGCGTGCATCGTCGCCGCCCACGGCAACACGGTCACCGTCGAGGACACCAACATCTCCACGTGGGCGCGGTTATGGGGTAAGCGCATTCAGCTGTTCAGCCCGGGCATGCTGATCGCTGCGCTGGCCGCCGAATGCCAAGCCAGCGGTGGCCAGTTCTACCGCGCGGGCACCAGATCCACTGCGATGAGCCAACACTGCTTGTGCGGGCGGCGGGTGCCCAAGACCCTGGCCCAGCGCACCCATGACTGTCCCGACTGTGGATTACACGCTGATCGTGATGTTGTCTCCGCAGCGCTGGCGGCCTGCGTCGAGCTCGCCGATCCCGACGACCCGGCCACCGCCGTGGTCGACTACGAACTTGCCCACGCCCT
>JBEVHG010000062.1:0-13244 GCA_040511335.1 Mycobacterium sp.
AACCTGACCGCCGTCGGGGCCAGCGCCAACGTCGTGATGCTCGGGATCGCCCGCCGCGCGGACAGTCCCATCTCCTTCTGGGAGTTCACCCGGAAGGGCGCAGTGGTCACCGTGGTGTCGATCGCGCTGGCCGCGATCTACCTCTGGCTGCGCTACTTCGTTCTGGGCTAACGGGCGTCGGCACGCGGCCACCGCGGTGATGCGCTTGCCGGCGCACCCCATACGACCAGTTTGCGTCTCCTGCTTGCGGCAGTGACGGAACCTCGCCGTCGATGCCGCGCGGCGCAACGGAGTTGACCGTCGACACCGTGCCGATCGGCACTCCGATCGGACGTGCCTGGTTGCGACTGTTCGGCGTGTTGCCGTTCGACTACGACCGGCTCAGCGTCGCCGACCTCGAACCGGGACGACGGTTCCTCGAGGAATCGACGATGCTGAGCATATGGCAGCACGAAGGCAGCGTGACGTCCCACGGCGACGCGAGCATGAGCGTCTGCGACCGCATCACGTTCCAAGCCCGCGCCCGTTGCGCCGAACGTGCGCCCACTGCGAAGTTTCGCCCCCCGGATTTTCGCAGTAGACGCACGTTAGGCGAACCTGGACCTAGCCCGCCGACGAATCGGCCGTCTGAGCCTGCTCATCAGCGCGTCAACACCGCGACGCACTCGACGTGGTGAGTCAGCGGGAACGAGTCGAACACCCGCAACTCCTCGACGGTGTACCCGTGGCCCAGGTACAGCCCGATATCCCTGGCGAATGACGCTGCCTCACAACCGATGTGAACTACCCGTGACACGTCCGCGGCGGCCAGCAGGTCGATCACCTCACGCCCTGCCCCGGACCGCGGCGGATCCAGCACAGCGACATCGGCGCGGCCGGTCTGCGCCGACAGTGCCCGCCGTACCGATTCGGTGACGACCGTGACGCAGCCCAGGTCGGCAAGCGCGGCACGGGCCGAACGCGAGGCGCCGCGCGACGTGTCGACGGTGACGACGCGGCCGGTGTCGCCGACGGCCTCGCCCAGCACCGCGGCGAAAACCCCTGCGCCGCCGTAGAGGTCCCACGCCGTCATGCCCGGGCTCAGTTGCGCCCAGCCGGCCACCAACTCGCTGTACACCGTCGCCGCCTCGCGGTGGGCCTGCCAGAACGCCGTCACCGGCACCCGCCACACCCGCTCGCCGACGCGCTGCACCGCCTCGTAACGCCCCTCCACCACCTGCGTCGGCGACTTGCGCCCGGTCCGGGGACCCGACTGCACGACGTGACGTTCACCGTCGTCGTCGACCGCCACGTGCAGCTGCGCGCCGGGCGGCCAGACCCAGTCATGAAGGCCGTCGAGCATTCCGACCGGCAGCTGCGCGCAGCCAAGATCGGTGATCAGCTCGGAGCTGTGATAACGGTGAAAGCCCGCACGGCCGTCGGCCCCGGTGTCCAGCCGCACCCGGGTGCGCCACCCGGTGGCGCCGACCGCACCGACGGGCTCGGCCGTGGCGTCGGCCTCATCACGCCACTGATAGCCGCCCAGCCGGGCCAACTGGTTGGCGACGACCGCGCCCTTGAGCCGGCGGGCGGCATCGGGTGCGGCGAACGCAAGATCGCAGCAGCCCGCGCCTTCCACGCCCGCGATCGGGCACAGCGGGTCGACCCGGTCGGCGGACGGTTCGATCACCTCGACAACATCGGCGTGCCAATACGATCCATGGTCACCGACCACCCGAACCTTGACCCGCTCGCCCGGCAGCGCGTAGCGCACGAACACCACCCGGCCCTCGTGGCGCGCCACGCAGCTGCCCCCGTTGGCCGGTGGCCCGGTGGTGACGGTGAGCTCGACCGGCCACGAAGGCGGGTCGGCGGTCGGTTGGTCCGTCAATCCAGGAAGCCCCTGCGGGCGTCGCCCGGCGCCGACTGCGGTTGCAGCGTCTTGAGCCGCTCCGACGAACTGAGTTGCCAGGGAACGGACGTCACCATCACGTTCGGCATAAACAGCAGCCGGCCCTTCAGCCGCAGCGCGCTCTGGTTGTGCAGCACCTGTTCCCACCAATGCCCGACGACGTACTCCGGGATGAACACCGTGACGACGGTGCGGGGGGACTCCTTGGTGACCCGCTTGACGTAGTCGAGCACCGGGCGGGTGATCTCCCGATACGGCGAGGCGATCACCTTGAGCGGCACGGTGATATCGCTGTCCTCCCACTTGTGCACCAGCTCGCGCGTCTCGGCGTCGTCGACACCGACTGTGATCGCCTCAAGCGTGTCGGGCCGCGTGGCGCGGGCGTACGACAGCGCACGCAGCGTCGGCATGTGCAGTTTGGAGACCAGCACAACGGCGTGGTTGCGGCTGGGCAACACGATCTCGCCTTGTTCGGCGGCCTGCTGATCGAGCTCGCGGGCCACGGCGTCGTAGTGTCGCCGGATCAACTTCATGAGCACGAACAGGCCGCCCATCGCCAGGATCGCGATCCAGGCGCCGGCAAGGAATTTAGTCACCACCACAATCACCAGCACCGTCCCGGTCGCGGTGAGGCCAATCGCGTTGATCACCCGCGACCGCATCATCGTTCGCCGTACGACCGGGTCGGTTTCAGTCCGCAGCAGCCGGGTCCAGTGCCGCACCATCCCGATCTGGCTCAGCGTGAACGACACGAACACCCCGACGATGTAGAGCTGGATCAGCGCCGTGACCTCGGCCCGGAACGCGACGACGAATGCCACCGCCGCGAACGCCAGGAACAGGATGCCGTTGGAAAACGCCAGCCGGTCGCCGCGGGTGTGCAGCTGGCGCGGCAGGTAGCGGTCCTGGGCCAGAATGGATCCCAGCACCGGGAAGCCGTTGTAAGCGGTGTTGGCGGCCAGCACCAGGATCAGCGCGGTGACGCCGGCGATCAGGAAAAGCCCGATCGGGATGTCGTGGAAGACGGCGTCGGCCAACTGTGCGATGAGCGTCTTCTGGTGATAGTCGGGCGGCGCGCCGACCAGCTGCTCATGCGGGCGCTCCGCCATCTGCACGCCCGTCTCCTTGGCCAGCATGATGATGCCCATGAACAGCGAAACCGCGATGAGGCCCAGCAGCAGCAGCGTGGTCGCGGCGTTGCGGGACTTGGGTTTTCGGAAGGCCGGCACCCCGTTGCTGATGGCTTCCACCCCGGTCAGCGCCGCGGAGCCCGACGAGAACGCGCGGGCCACCAGGAAAACCAGCGCGAATCCCAGCACATCCCCATGCTCGGAGTGCAATTCGAAGCCGGCCGACTCGGCGCGCAGCGGCTCGCCGAGCAGGAAGATCTGGAAGAACCCCCAGGCGAGCATGATGTACATCCCGATCATGAACGCGTATGTCGGGATGGCGAACGCGGTGCCCGACTCCCGGATACCGCGCAGATTCATGGATGCCAGGATCAGGATCGCCAGGACGGCGAACACAACCTTGTGCTGGGCGACGAAGGGCACCGCCGACCCGATGTTGGACATCGCCGAGGACATCGAAACCGCGACGGTCAGCACGTAATCCACCAGCAGCGCGCTGGCCACCGTCAGGCCGGCGGTGTGTCCAAGGTTGGTCGTGACCACCTCGTAGTCGCCGCCGCCGGACGGGTAGGCATGCACGTTCTGCCGGTAGCTCGCTATCACGATCAGCATCACCGCCGCGACGGCAAGGCCGATCCACGGAGCCATCGAAATGGCGCCCAGGCCGGCCACCGACAACACCAGGAAGATCTCCTCCGGCGCGTACGCCACCGAGGACAGCGCGTCGGACGCAAAAACCGGCAGTGCGATCCGCTTGGGCAAGAGCGTGTGCGACAGCCTGTCGCTGCGGAACGGCCGGCCCAGAACCAAACGGCGTGCGGCGGTCGAAAGCTTGGACACGAGAGCCAAGAGTAAGCCCAGTGGCCGATGGCGGTAGCGTTCCGAGTGCGCAGGTTGAAAGACTGCTTTTTCTAGCTGCCGCCGGAAAGGACCGTCAGGTGCGTGTAGTGGTGATGGGATGCGGCCGGGTGGGCGCGTCGCTATCGGACAGCCTGGCCCGGATCGGCCATGATGTCGCCGTCATCGACCGTGACAACACGGCGTTTCACCGGCTTTCTCCGGAGTTCTCCGGCGAGCGGGTCCTGGGGATGGGGTTCGACCGCGACGTGCTGTTGCGCGCGGGCATCGAAGAGGCCGGCGCGTTCGCGGCGGTGTCCTCCGGGGACAACTCCAACATCATCTCCGCGCGGGTGGCCCGCGAGACGTTCGGTGTCGAGCGCGTGGTCGCACGCATCTATGACGCCAAACGCGCCGCGGTGTACGAGCGGCTCGGTATCCCCACAGTGGCCACCGTGCCCTGGACCACGGACCGCTTGCTCAACGTGCTGACCATGGAAACCGAGACCACCAAGTGGCGCGACCCGTCGGGCAACGTGGGCGTGGCCGAGCTGGTGTTGCACGAAGGCTGGGTGGGTCACCGCGTCACCGATCTGGAGGCCGGGACCGGCGGGCGGGTGGCTTTCATGATCCGCTTGGGCAGCGGCCTGCTGCCCGATCCCAAGACCGTCATCCAGGCCGGCGACCAGGTGTACATCGCCGCGGTCGCCGGACACATCGCCGAGGCGCTGGCCATCGCCGCTCTACCCCCCCGCGAAGACATCGAGGACCAACGGTGAGAGTCGCCATCGCCGGCGCCGGCGCGGTGGGCCGCTCGATCGCGAGCGAGCTGCTCGGGAACAACCACGAGGTGACGTTGCTCGAGCGCAATCCCGACCACATCGACGTCGACGCGATCCCGGCCGCGCACTGGCGGCTTGGCGACGCCTGCGAGCTGAGCGTGCTGGAGTCGGTGCACCTCGAGGAGTTCGACGTGGTGATCGCCGCGACCGGTGACGACAAGGTCAACGTGGTGGTCAGCCTGCTGTCCAAGACGGAGTTCGCGGTGGCCCGGGTGGTGGCCCGCGTCAACGACCCCCGCAACGAGTGGCTTTTCGACGAGGCATGGGGTGTCGATGTCGCGGTGTCCACACCACGCATGCTGGCCTCGCTGGTCGAGGAGGCCGTCGCGGTCGGCGATCTGGTGCGGCTGATGGAGTTCCGCCATGGTCACGCCAACCTGGTGGAGATCACGCTGCCCGACGACACGCCCTGGGGCGGTAAGCCGGTGCGCAAGCTCGAGCTGCCGCGTGACGTTGCGCTGGTCACCATCCTGCGTGGCCCGCGGGTGATCGTGCCGGAGTCCGACGAGCCAATGGAGGGCGGCGACGAGCTGCTGTTCGTGGCGGCCGCGGAGGTCGAGGACGAGCTGCGCGAGGTGCTGCTGCACCCGCATTGATCAATCAGCGTGGGGCGTAGGCCGGCGGCGGGGTGGCCCGGTCGTGACAGGGTGCCGCCGAGTCGGGTGAGACGCGCCGGTAGTCACCTTCATCGTTGCGGATGCCGATCGCACAGATGATGCCGGCGATGCCGAACAGGCCGGCCACCACCAGCGCGCCCTGCCGGAAGCCGCCGAAATCGATTGTGCCGCCAATGATCACGCCGGTGAATGCGACAGCGATCAGGCCCGCGATACGCGAGACCGCATTGTTGATCGCCGACCCGATGCCGCTCTGCGCCGGGTCAACCGCGGCCAGAATCGCCGCCGTCAGCGGTGACACCGTGATCGACAGCCCGAGTCCGAACACCACCAGGCCCGGCAGCATCTGCGTCCAGAAAGTGAACGGGCTGCTCGCCATCGTCATGAGCAGGTAGCCGAGGCCGGCGACGATCGGACCGACCGCCATGTACAGCCGCGGGCCGTGCCGGCCGGCCAGCGTGCCGAATGGACGCGCCAGAAAGAACGACAGCACCGGGATCGGCAACGTGGCCAGGCCCGCCATGGTTGCCGACAGCCCCGCGGTCTCCTGCAGGAACAACGCGACGATCAGGGTGCCGAGCGACACCGCCGCGTAGATGAACACCGTGGCAAGGTTGCCGACGGCGAAGTTGCGCGACGCGAAGATGTCCAGCGGCATCATCGGGTGCGGCGTCCGTCGCTCCCACCACGGGAATGCGATCAGGCAGACCACGCCGACCACCAGGCTGCCCGCTACCAACGGGTGGGAGAAACCGAGTCGCTGCTGCTCGATGAGCGCATAGACCGTCCCGGTGAGGCCGACCGCGTTCAGTACCGCGCCCGTAACGTCGATTTTCGCGGATCGGTCGGCGGTGAACTCGTCGTGTGACAACTTCGTCGTCAGGTAAAGCGTGATGGCCAGCGGGACGATGTTCACCCCGAAGATCCATCGCCAGTTCAGTGCGTCGACCAGCACACCGCCCAGCAGCGGGCCGACGACGAACGCGGTGCCCGTCCACGCGGTCCAGGTGCCGATGGCGCGAGCCTGTGCGGCGCCGGTGAACCGGGCGTTGAGCATCGCCAGCGAACTCGGCACCAGGAATGCGGCGCCGACACCCTGCAGGCAGCGGGCCGCGATCAGCACCCAGCCGCTGGGCGCCAGGGTGCACAGCAGCGATGACAGCGCGAAGACCACGAGTCCCATCCGCAATACCGACAACCGGCCGAACTGATCCGAAATGGCACCCGCCACCAGGATGAGCGCACTGAGGGTGAGCAGGTAACCGTCTACCAGCCACTGCTGCAGCGCCAGGCCGCCACCGAACTCCCGGCTTATCGCGGGCAGCGCCAGATTGACAACCGAGCCGTCCAGGAAAGCCACGAATGAGGCCAGTACCGCGACCGCGACAAGCGGCCCGTTGGAGGCGCGCCCGGTCAACTGGATTCCTGCACCGCGTCCTCAGTGTCGGGTGTGGCGGCGGTATCAGCCGCCGCGTGCGCATGCAGGGCGCGCTGGGCGGCTCGGATGGCCAGGTAGGTCACCAGCGCCGCGACCGCGGTCAACGGCCATCCCATCGCGATGCGCGCGACGCCCAGCCAGCCGGTCTGGTCGGCGTCGTAGAGATGCTGTTGCACGACGAACCGCGATCCGAACACCAGAACCCAGGTGATGGTGGCGATGTCGAAGGCAAGTACCGCCCGGCGCACCCGGCGCCAGCCGCGGTCGTGACCGTTGACCCAGCCCCAGATGTAGCCGACCACCGGCCGCCGGATGAGCACCGACAACGCGAACACCGTCGCCCAGAACAACGACGACCAGATGCCCAGCAGGAAGTAACCCTTCGACTCCCCCATCACGTAGGCGATCAGCGCGCAAACCCCGACACCGATGAAACCGGAGATCGCCGGCTGGGCCGATTCCCGCCGAGCCAGCCGCCACACCAGGATGAGCGCGGCCACACCCAGTGCCGCGGCAATCGCCGCTAGCAGCCCGAACAGCGATGAGATGGGCACGAACACCAAGACGGGCAGCGAGGAGTAGATCAGACCGCTGATGCCGCCCATCTGGTCGAGGACGGCATTGGCCTTGTTGGTGTCCTTCCCCGGTTCAGGTCCGGGGTGGCTCACTTTTGAATCTCGTAGCGCGGGTTGTAGATCGCCTTGGTGCCGTTCTCCAGCTTGCCGACCCGGCCGTGCACGCGCAGGGTGCGACCGGATTCGATGCCCGCAATGCGGCGCTGTCCAAGCCAGACCAGCATCACAGAGTCGGTGCCGTCGAACAGTTCGGCGCGCACGCCACCCGCGCAGCCCTTGGCGTTGGTCTCGACAGTGCGCAGGGTGCCGACCATCGTCACTTCCTGGCCGCGACGGCAGTCAATCGCCTTCTGCGCACCGGTGTTTGCGGCTTCTTCGCTTAGCTCTTCGACGTCGAGTTGCTGGGGGTCCTCAGTCAATCGACGAGTCAGCCGACGCAGATACCCTTCGGCCGTAGCCATGGTCTCACCTGACCTTCTGCGGATCCACCGTGGACCCACCCAACCAAACGCCACGGTAGACCTGTTGGTTCCGATATGCCATGAAGGGGTTCGGGTCGCCGCGCTCGTTTCCTCCGAAGACTTGACGCACCGGGCACGATCGTGTGATGGCACCCAATCTGCGCGGCGTCACGGCGGTCCTGCTGGCCGGAACCGGGTCCGACGACGACTACGTCTACCGGGTCTTTTCCGACGCGCTGCACGGCGTGGGCGCGGTCGTCACGACCCCGCCGCCGCAGCCGGACCGGCTCATCGAGGGCTATCTGGCCGCGCTGGACAATGCCGCGCGCGAGGAGCCGATCGCGGTCGGCGGTGTGTCCATCGGCGCCGCGGTGGCCGTGGCGTGGGCGTTGGCGCATCCCGGGCTCGCGGTCGCCGTGCTCGCCGCACTGCCTCCGTGGACCGGATCGCCGGAGACGGCACCGGCGGCGCTGGCCGCCCGCCACTCGGCGAACCTCCTGCGGCGCGACGGGCTGGCGTCGGCAACCACGCAGATGCGGGCATCGAGCCCGCCGTGGCTGGCCGACGAGCTGACCAGGTCCTGGGTCGGGCAATGGCCGGCGCTGCCCGACGCCATGGACGAAGCGTCGAGGTTCGTCGCGCCGACCTGCGGGGAGCTCGAGGGCCTGACCGCACCGATGGGTGTGGCGGCCGCAACCGACGACCCGGTGCATCCCGTCGAAGTCGGGCTCGAATGGGTGGCCGCCGCGCCGCGCGCCGCGTTGCGCACCGTCACGCTGGACGAGATGGGTGCCGACCCGGCCGTGCTGGGTGCCGCGTGTCTGGCCGCGCTGTGGGAGGCCTAGCCACGGCTGTGTCGATACCTGCGCAGCTCTACCCGCCGGTGATGCTGCGGAGCTGCTGCATCGCCGAACCCTGGGCACTTCGGCGCGCGACCGGCTGCGGTGGCTGTCGTTCCCCGGCCTGCTGGGCGGCCGCCGCGGCCGCCTGCTCGGCGGCGGCGCGCAGTTGGGCGGCCATCGGCTCGGGCAGCTGCACCGCCAACGGCGTGCGCACCGGCAACGGCGTGTCGCCCCGACGAACGACCGTGTCGGCCAACGCGTTTCGGGCCTCCACGGTGAGCGCGTCGATGGTCTCTGCGGCGCCATTGACGACGCAGCGGATCATCCAGCGGTAGCCGTCGACACCGATGAACCGCACCACCCCCGACGCCCGTCCGACGACCTCGCGCCCCCACGGGCCGTCCTCGATGTTCACCGCCGCGGAGTCCTTGCGCAGCGAGTCGGCCAGTTCGCTCGCCACTTCCCGCCACAGCCCCGCGCTCTTTGGCGCGGCGTACGCGGCGATGGTGAAGCGACCGTTGGGCGTCACCACCCAGACCGCACTCGGCACACCTGTCTCGGTGAGCTCCACCTGGACCTGCCCCGCTTCGGGCATCGGGATCAGCACTGAACCCAGATCCAGCCTGGCCAGCGCTGCCTGCGCCGGGTCGTCGAAGTCCTCGATGTCGAACGGGCCGTCCGGCTCGCCGTCATCCGCCGGCGGCTGCGCCGGCTCGGTGACCTCGTCAATGTCGTCGTTGCTCTTGCGTTTTCCGAATGCCATTTACAAACTTCCATGTCCTCCGGAGGAACCGTGGCCACCGTCGCCACGGGAAGTGTCGGCCAGACCGGCCTCGTCGAACGACGTCACCTCGACGAGCTCGGGCAGCTCGACCCGCTGCACCAACAGCTGGGCGATCCGGTCCCCGCGATGCACGATGATGGGCCGCTCGGGGTCGAGGTTGATCAGCGCGACCTTGATCTCACCGCGGTAACCGGCATCGATCGTCCCCGGACTGTTGACGATCGAAAGCCCCACGCGGGCAGCCAAACCCGAGCGGGGATGCACCAGCCCGACCATCCCGAACGGGATCGCCACCGCGACACCCGTCGACACCAGGGCACGGTGGCCCGGCGCCAGTTCGATGTCCTGCGCGCTGTAGAGGTCGACGCCGGCATCGCCGTCGTGGGCTCGGCTGGGCATCGGCAGCTCGTGGTCTAGGCGCACGACCGCCAGACGGGTGGACACGACGTCAAAGACTACTCTTGGCCGCGTGTCCGGCACGCGCGCAACCACCCAATCCGTGCGCTACCGCGAGCAGTTACGGGTGCCATGGTGGTGGTGGCCGCCGGGTCTGGCGCTGGCGGCGTTGTTCGCGCTCGAAGTCAACCAGGGCGTGCCGGCGCTGCCCAACTGGGTGCCGTTCGCCGCGCTGCTTCCGGTCGCCGCCGCCGTTCTGCTGTGGTTGTCCAAGACCGAAGTGCGGGTGGTTGGTGCCGCACCGGGCGGTGAAACCGAACTGTGGGTCGGCGCGGCCCACCTACCGGTGAGCGTGATCTCCCGGTCGGCCGAAGTGCCGCGGTCGGCCAAGTCGGCGGCTCTGGGCCGTCAGCTGGATCCGGCCGCCTTCGTGGTGCACCGCGCGTGGGTCGGCCCGATGGTGCTCCTGGTGCTCGACGATCCCGACGATCCCACGCCGTACTGGCTGGTGAGTTGTCGTCACCCGGATCGCGTGCTGTCCGCGCTGCGCGACTGAGCCGGCTAAGCCGCGCAGTCGGTGCAGATCATCACGCCGTTCTTCTCGCTGGCCAGACGGCTGCGGTGATGCACCAGGAAGCAGCTCGAGCAGGTGAACTCGTCGGCCTGCTTCGGAATGACGCGCACCGATAGTTCCTCACCGGACAGATCGGCGCCGGGTAGTTCGAACGATTCGGCGGACTCGGACTCGTCGACGTCAACTACGGCGGACTGCGCTTCGTTGCGCCGAGCCTTCAGTTCCTCGAGCGAATCCTCGGAAACATCGTCGGTCTCGGTGCGCCGTGGGGCGTCGTAGTCGGTAGCCATCCTCATGTCCCCTCCGTAAACCTTGCAGCTGAGCTTTGTACCAGCGTCGAACGCATTTCCCAAACGATTCGTGCCCGTATTGCCACACGTTTCAGTGTGATTTACATCACACCCCAGTCGAAGGCCGCGCCCAACCCGCAGCGATGGTGGCTCTACAGTGCAGATGTGGTCGCTGATATCACCGAAGGCACCGCTTTCGACAAGCACGGTCGCCCGTTCCGCCGACGCAACTACTTGCCCGCAATTTGCGTGTTTGCGGCGCTCGCCTTGGCGGCGATGGTGATCTGGGTGGTGGCGCTCAACCGACCGCCCGACGTGCGTGAGGCCGCCGTGTGCAACTCCCCGGTCGCCCCCGCCGACCCCGCGCAGCCTCAACTTGGCCAGCAGGTGTCGCGCGCCACGATGACCGAAGTGGCCCCCGCGAAGCTGGCCGACACCAAGATCCAGGTGCTCAACGCCAGTGGGCAGGGCGGCCAGGCCGCAGAGGTGGCCGGCGCCCTGCGCGATCTCGGCTTCGCGCAACCCACCGCGGCCAACGATCCGCTGTATGCGAACAACCGCCTGGCCTGCCAGGGCCAAATCCGGTTCGGCCCCGCCGGGCGCGCCGCGGCGGCCGCGGTGTGGCTGGTCGCGCCGTGCGTCGAACTGTTCCAAGATCAACGAGCTGACGACACCGTCGACCTGGCTGTCGGCACCGAGTTCACCGAACTGAGCCACAGCGACGACATCGAAGCGGTGCTGGCAAGCCTGCGGCCGGACGCCACCGGGCCGGCCGATTCGACGTTGTTGTCCAAGATCCACTCCGACGCATGTTGATGTGCGGCAGCCGTTTTCGTCCGGCGCCGCGCTGTCTGTAGCCCCTATAGCGCGCCGGATCGACTCAACGCATCGGTGAGCGCAGCGGCGATACCCGGTGCCGCCGCCACTATCAGGCCCGCTCCGCCGACCGCCCCGTCGGCGGGTGGCAGCCGCAGCGCGGCGCCCGCCTCGGCGGCGACCAGCGCACCAGCGGCCCAGTCCCACACGTGCACGCCGTCCTCGTAGTAGGCGTCCAGTCGGCCTGCGGCGACCATGCACAGATCCAGGGCGCACGACCCGATCCGGCGCATGTCACGCACGGTCGGCAGCAGTTCGGCCAGGATCTCCGCCTGTCGTTTTCGTTGCTGCGGCGAGTAAGCGAACCCGGTGCCCACCAAGGCCATTGACAGCTCGTCCACGGTGCTGCACCGCAGCGGTGTGGTCACTCCGGCCCGCCTCATGTGCGCGCCGTGGCCCAGCGCCGCGGAGTACAGCGCGCCGGCCGGCACATTGGCAACGGCCCCGGCCAGCGACACGCCGTCGCGCTGCACGCCCACCGACACCGCGTACGCCTCGATCCCGTAGACGAAGTTGACCGTGCCGTCGATCGGGTCGAGTACCCATGTCGGCCGCCCGTCGCGACCTCCGATGGGCCCGCCCCCTTCCTCGCCGACAACATGGTCGCCTGGCCGCAGCTCGGCCAGCCGACCCCGCAGCAGCCGTTCGGTTTCGGTGTCGACGATGGTGACCGGGTCGGTCGGCGTGCTCTTGGCCCGCACCGCGTCGTCGGCGGATTCCAGCCGGGTGGTGGTGCCGAAGACTTCGTCGCGTCGCCGCCGGACGAAGTCGGCCGCTTCGGTCGCCAGCCGCTCGGCCACCGAGCGCAGTTCTGTCGGAGGGGTGTCACGCCGCGTCACCTCTTGATCGCAACACAAATTGTCGCCGGCCGGTTGGCCGGCGGCCACACCAAAGCACTCCAGAGCTACTAATGTGTGGAGCGCGTCGTACTTGCCGGCCTCTGCAGAGGAGCGCTCATGACCGCCACCGATTCCCCCGCCGCCCAGCCGAGCACAAATGGGGTCCCGCAACGCCGCGGATTCGGCGTCGACGTGGGCGGAAGCGGTGTCAAGGGCGCGATTGTCGACCTCGACACCGGCCAGCTGATCGGTGAGCGGTTCAAGCTCGCCACCCCACAACCCGCGACTCCGGACGCGGTCGCCAAGACCATCGCCGCGGTGGTCCGCGAATTCGGCTGGACCGAGAAGCTCGGCGTCACCTATCCCGGTGTGGTCACCGACGGGATCGTGCGCACGGCGGCCAACGTCGACAAGGCGTGGATCGGAGTCAACGCCCGCGAAGTGATCGGTGCCGAACTCGGGGGGCAGCCGGTGACCGTGCTCAACGACGCCGACGCCGCGGGTCTTGCCGAGGAAAAGTTCGGCGCCGGCAAGGACAACACCGGTGTCATCGTGCTGTTGACGTTCGGCACGGGGATCGGGTCGGCGGTCATCCACAACGGCGTGCTGCTGCCCAACACCGAGTTCGGTCACCTCGAGGTCGGCGGGATGGAGGCCGAGCATCGGGCCGCCTCGTCGGTCAAGGAGAAGCACGACTGGAGCTACAAGAAGTGGGCTCCAGAGGTGACAAAGGTGCTGGTAGCCATCGAGAACGCGATCTGGCCCGACCTGTTCATCGCGGGCGGCGGGATCAGCCGGAAGGCCGATAAGTGGGTACCGCTGCTGAAGACCCGCACGCCGGTGGTGGCCGCC
>JBEVHG010000063.1:0-5515 GCA_040511335.1 Mycobacterium sp.
GGCGGGCGGCAGCGCCTTGGTGATCCGGTCGGCGATCGCGAATCCGGGCTGACCGTAGTGGATCCGGGCCGAATCCTTCAGCGCCGCCTTGGTTTTGATGGTGCCGAACGTGATCACCTGCGCGACCCGGTCGTGCCCCCACTTGTCGGCGGCGTAGCGCACCATCTCACCGCGGCGGCGGTCGTCGAAGTCGATGTCGATGTCGGGCATCGACGCGCGCTCGGGATTGAGGAAGCGCTCGAACAGCAGCCCGTGCTCGATCGGGTCGATGTCGGTGATGCGCAGTGCGTAGGCGACCAGCGAGCCGGCGGCCGACCCGCGGCCGGGTCCGACCCGGATGTCGACCGACCGTGCGTAGCCGACGAGGTCAGCGACGATCAGGAAGTACGACGGATAGCCCTTGGCACAGATGACCTGAATCTCGAATGCGGCGCGGTCGACGTACTCGGGTGGCACCCCGGCCGGGAACCGCCGCGCCAGCCCGGCGTCCACCTCGTGCCGCAGCCAGGACGCCTGGTCGTGTCCATCGGGCACCGGGAAGACCGGCATGCGGTCGCGCGGCGCCCACACGTCCTCGTAGGACTGAACACGCTCGGCGATAAGCAGCGTCGAGTCGCACGCCCCGGGCAGCTCGTCGTCCCACAGCGACCGCATTTCGGCGGCGGACTTCAGGTAGTAGCCGTCGCCGTCGAACTTGAACCGGTTGGGATCCGACAGCGTCTTGCCGGTCTGCACGCACAGCAGGGCCTCGTGGTTGTGCGCGGCGTCGCGGGTCACGTAGTGGCAGTCGTTGGTGGCCAGTGCCGGAATGTCGAGCTTGCGGCCGATCTCCAGCAACCCGTCGCGGACCCGCCGCTCGATCTGCAGGCCGTGGTCCATCAACTCGAGGAAGTAGTTGTCCGGCCCGAAGATCTCGCGCCACCGCGCAGCCGACTCCAGTGCCTCGTCGTCGTGGCCCAGCCGCAGCCGGGTCTGGACCTCGCCGGACGGGCAGCCGGTGGTGGCGATGATGCCCGCGGCGTTCTCGGCCACGATCTCGGCGTCCATCCTCGACCACTTGCCGAGCTGGCCCTCGAACGACGCCAGCGACGACAGCTTGAAGAGGTTGCGCACACCCGTCGCGTTCTCCGCGACCATCGTCAGGTGGGTGTAGGAGCCGCTGCCCGACACGTCGTCGGCCTTCTGGCCGGGATCGCCCCAGAGAATGCGGCGGGTGTCGAACCGGGATCCCGGCGCGATGTAGGCCTCGACGCCGATGATCGGCTTGATCCCGGCCTCGGTCGCCAAGTTGTAGAACTCGCTGGCGCCGAACATGTTTCCGTGGTCGGTCATGCCGATCGCCGACATCTCCAGCCGCTGGGCCTCGGCCAGCATCGGAGCGATCTTCGCAGCACCATCCAGCATCGAGTACTCGGTGTGGTTATGGAGGTGCACGAAGGAGGACCGATGAGCGCTCGCGCGAAGAGTAGACGGACCGGAGTTCATAGGGACGCCAGTCTATGGCCGCCCACCGACGAGCACGGGCGTGTCGCGATGCGTGTCTTAAGGCCGTAGCGAACTCAGCTGTCCGCGCAGGTACTGGGCGACCCCGGGATCGCTGGTCAGCTCTATGGCGGTGCGGTACGCGTCCGCGGCTGGCCCGGTCCGGCCAGCCTGGGCCAGCAGATGCGCACGCGTGGTCCACGCCGGCTGGAAACGCTCGGCGGCTGGGTCGTCGATGCCGTCCAACAGGCGCAACCCGGCGTCGGGCCCGTCGATCCGGCCCTCCACCGCAGCCAGCGCCACCGCGGCGCCCAGCGACGGTGCCACCTGCAGCAGCGCCCGGTGCAGCGGGCGCAGCGCCTTTACGTCGACGTGTCCACGCGACGCCCTGCTGCAGTGCGCCGACTGGATCGCCGCCTCATACTGGAAGCGGCCCGGCCGCCCGAAGCCGTGCGCGCGACGCAGCAGGCCCTCCCCGCGCACGATCAGCGTCGCATCCCAGCTCGTGGTGTCCTGCTCGTCAAGCGGCACGAACCGACCCGCAGTGGTGCGCCGCGCCGGCCGACGGGCCTCGGACAGACACACCAGCGCTGCCAGCCCGAGTACCTCTGGCTCGTCGGGCAGCAGTTCGGCCAGCACCAGCGCCAGGTGCAGCGCCTCGGCGGACAGCGTTTCGATCGGTGCGCCCTGGCCGCCGAGTTGCCAGTCGATCGCATATGCGCCGTAGACCGCTTCGAGCACAGCAGGCAGCCGCTCGTCGAGGTCGGCGCGTCCGGGCAGCTCGAACGGGATGCCCGCATCGCGAATGCGCTTCTTCGCGCGCACCAGCCGCTGGGCCATCGCGGCCTGCGGCACCGCGAAGGCCTCCGCGACGGCGGCTGCCTCGACGCCCAGCACGACCTGCAGCATCAGCGGGGTACGGATGTTGGCCGCGATGGCGGGGTGCGCGCATACCAGCATCAGCTCGAGGCGCCTGTCGGGAATCTCCGACATGTCCCCAAAATCACTGAGTTCGCTTGGGCGGTCGTCGGTTTCGCCGAGCGGCTCGGTCATCCGGTAGGCGCGTGACTTCCACATGTCGCGCTGCCTGTTGCGGGCCACTGTCAGCAGCCACGCCTCCGGATTGGCTGGGATCCCGTCATCAGGCCACCGGTCGAGTGCGCGTTCCAGCGCATCGGCGAGCGCGTCCTCGGCGGCGGCGATATCCCGGGTGGGGGCCGCGAGCACGGCGAGCAGCCGACCGTAGGAATCGCGAACCAGGTCGGCTACCCGCCGTTGTGCCGCTACGGGTTGTACCACCCGCGGGCGGCGGCGTATGTCCGCGCCACCGGGCGGATCTCGATGGAACCCCAGTCATTGGCCGGGTTGGCTTGCGCCCACTTCAGTGCCTCGTCAAGATTGGCCACCTCGATGACGAAGATGCCGCCGAGGCGTTCCTTGGTGTCGACGAAGGGGCCGTCCTGGATCTCCGGCTTGCCGTTGCGGGCCGTCACGGTGGTGGTGGCGACGACCGGCTCGAGCACCTCGGTGTCGATGAGCACCCCGGCGACCTGCAGGTCGTCGGCGTAGGCCTGGAACGCGGCCATCGCCGGGGCCATGTCCTCCTCGGTGAGCCCGATCTCGCCGGCTTCCTGGTAGTGCATCAACAGGCAGTACCGCATGACGTGAACCTCCTCGATAGTTGTCGGTGGTGTCACCGGTATGACGATTGCAGCGCGGCCCGATCGACACGGGCCCTCCGCAACGCGTCGCCGGTGAACACCAGCAGCGCCAGCCAGATCAGCGCGAAGCCCAGCCATCGCGCAGGCGGCATCGGTTCGTGGCCGACCACCACGCCCCAGGTCAGCTGCATCGCAGGCGTGAGATAGAACAGCAGGCCCATCGTCACCATCGGCAGCCGCTGCGCGGCGCCGGCGAACATCAGGAGTGGCAAGGCCGTCACAAAACCGGAGAGGATCATCAGCACGACGTGACCGGCGCCGTGGTCGGCGAATGTCCCGTGGCCCGTGGCCAGCAGCACCAGGATGTAGGCCAACGCGAACGGCGTCGCCAACCCGGCCTCCACCCCCACACTGACACGCGGGTCGACCGGCACCACCTTCTTGACGGCGCCGTATAGCCCGAACGAGAAGGCCAGCCCGAGCCCGATTACGGGCGGTGATCCGATCTCGACGGTCAGCACAACCACCGCCACAATCGCTATCGCCAGGGCGACGATCTGCGCACGGTTGAGCCGCTCCTTGAAGATCAGCAGTCCGAGTGCCACGGTGACCAGCGGATTGATGAAGTAGCCGAGTGCCGCGTCCACCACGTGCCCGTTGTTGACGGCGTAGATGTAGATGACCCAGTTGACCGCGATCAGGATCGAGGCGCAGACCAGCTGCACCCAGGTCCGCGCCGACAGTGTTCGCACATCGCCGAGGCGGCGAGCCGCCGCGATCACGATGACCATGAGCGCGAAGCTCCAGACGATCCGGTGGGCGAGGATCTCGAACGCACCCGCCGGTTTCAGTAGGGGGAAGAAGGCGGGAAACATTCCCCACATGCAGTAGGCGCCGATACCAAAGAGCAGACCGGTCCTGCGGGTATCGCTCACAGTTCTCCCCCGCGAGCGGGAGGTGCCCCCAGGTTGCGCAGGACGTCCAGGGCGTGCTGCAGGTCGGGCGGATACGGGCTGGTGACCTCGATGCGACGGCCGTCGGCGGGATGGGCAAAGGCCAACGACCATGCGTGTAGCCATTGCCGTTCCAGGCCAAGCTTTTTCGCAAGCACCGGGTCGGCGCCGTAGGTGAGATCGCCTGCACACGGGTGGTGCAGCGCGGCGAAATGCACCCGGATCTGGTGTGTGCGGCCGGTTTCCAGCTCCACGTCGAGCAGGCTCGCGGCCTGGTGGGCCTCAAGCGTGTCGTAGTGCGTGATGCTGTGCCGGCCGCCCCGAATGACGGCGAACTTCCAGTCGTGCCCACGGTGCCTGCCGATCGGCGCATCGATGGTTCCACTGGACGGGTCCGGATGTCCTTGCACCAGTGCGTGATAGCGCTTGTCGACGGTTCGCTGTTTGAAGGCCCGCTTGAGCAGGGTGTAAGCGCGTTCGGAGAGCGCCACCACCATCACGCCCGACGTGCCGACGTCGAGGCGGTGCACGATGCCCTGCCGCTCGTGTATGCCCGAGGTGGTGATCCGGTAGCCGGCGGCCGCCAGCCCGCCGAGCACCGTCGGCCCGTGCCAGCCGACCGTGGCGTGGGCGGCCACCCCGGCCGGCTTGTCCACCGCGACGATGTCGTCGTCGGAGTACAGAACGGTCATGCCTTCGATCTCGACCGGCGTATTCTCCGGCGGCGCAGGCGCTTCGGGCAGCCGCACCTCGAGCCACGCACCCGGCGTCAGCCGGTCGGACTTGCCAACCGGGGTTCCGTCCAGGTCGACGCCGCCGGCTTCGGCCAGCGTTGCGGCGGCGGTGCGGGACAGGCCGAGCAGCCGGGCCAGCCCGGCGTCGACGCGCATACCCGCCAGTCCTTCCGGCACGGGCATCGACCGAGTATCCATCAGGAGGGTTCGACCTCAGGTCGGCCAACCGTGTCTGATTCGTCCGACTGGTAGCCGGGCTTGCGCCTGCCGACGGTGTCGAAATCGAACCCGAACAGCGACAGCACAACCAGCAGGATGGCCCCGCCGACCACCGAGGGGTCGGCGACGTTGAACACCGGCCACCAGCCGATGGACAGGAAGTCGACGACGTGTCCGCGCAGTGGCCCCGGTGACCGGAAGAACCGGTCGACCAGGTTGCCCATCGCCCCACCCAGGATCATGCCGAGCCCGATAGCCCACCACGGGGAGACGAGCCTTCGGCCCATCCAGATGATGCCGACCACGACGCAGCTGGCGATCAGGGTCAGCACCCAGGTGTAACCGGTGGCCATCGAGAACGCGGCTCCGGAGTTGCGGATCAGCGACAGGTAGACCAGACCGCCGAGCACCCTGACCGGTTCGTCCGGGTTGATGGTCGCGACCGCGACAATCTTGGTGAGCAGGT
>JBEVHG010000064.1:0-8949 GCA_040511335.1 Mycobacterium sp.
GCGTCGTGGCGCGACAGCGCCTCCTCGGTCGGCACCACGACCGCCAGGAGATAGGCGCGTGCGCTGTTGCCGTAGACGTAGATCTGGCGGACCAGCGGGCTGGTGCCGAACACCGCCTCCAGTTTCGACACGGTGACGAACTCCCCCTGCGCCAGCTTCAGCACGAAGTTGCGACGGTCGAGATAGACCAGCTGATCGGGCGCGACCTCGGCCATGATGTCCCCGGTCCGGTAGTAGCCGTCGACGTCGAACACCTCGGCGGTGACCTCCGGGCGCTTGTAGTAGCCCGGGAACAAGTTGTCCGTCTTGACCAGCAGCTCGCCTCGAGGATGCGGCCGGTCGGTGTGGAAGTAGCCCAGGTCGGGTACGTCAACGAGCTTGTAGTCGATCACCGGTGGGCGTTGCACCTGGCCGTCGAGAAAGACGATGCTAGCCTCGGTCGAACCGTAGCCATCGACCAGGTGAAGGTCGAGGTAGGCCTCGACGAACGCCTTCAGCTCGGCCGAGATCGGCGCCGAGCCGGTCATCGCAGAGAGGAACCGGCCGCCGAGGAGGGTCTCCGGTTGCTCGGCCATCACCTGCGCTTCGAAGGCCGCTCGATCCGTGCCGTCGGACGACCGCCGGTCCACTGCGCTCTGGAACTCCTGAAACAGCATTTCCCAGATCCGTGGCACGAAACTCAATTGGGTGGGCCGCACCAACGCCAGGTCCTCAAGGAAGGTCGAAAGATCGCTCTTGGGCGCGAAATAGGCTGTACCGCCGGCACCGAGCGTCGCATCCAAGGTGTGTCGGCCCATCACGTGGCTCATCGGCATGAAGTTGAGGGTGATCGACGGCGTGTCTCCGGCCTGGCCCCACATCGCCCTCGTTGACTTGCGCCACATGTTGGCGACCAGGTGCTCCGGGTACATCGCGCCTTTAGGTCTGCCGGTGCTGCCGGAGGTGTAGATGAGTAGCGCCAACGGGTCGTCTGCGTCGCCGACGAGCTCCGGCGCCGGCGGCATCACGCTGCCACGGTCGAGCACATCGGCCAGCGTTTTCACACTCACCGGGCTGTCGGCTTCACCCAGCCGCATGCTGGCGACCTCGAACGCCTCACGATGGTCGTCCACCTCGGGGCGGTAGTCGAACACGATCAGCCGCGCGGGCGCGTGGCCGGTCAGCACCAGTTCGACGGCATCGTCAAGATAGTCGACGCTGGCCGCGATCACGCTCGGCTCGGTCTCGGCGAGGATGGGCCGCAGCTGGGCGACCGGCGCGCTGGTCTGCAGCGGCACCGACACTCCGCCAATCGGGATCAGCGCCATGTCGATCACCGCGTAGTCGACGCTGGTGAAGCCGAGGATGCAGACGCGGTCACCGGGCCGCACGGAGTCGTTCGCCAGGGCGCTCGCCACAGCTTCGACCCGCTTCCACAACTCGCGGTAGGTGATGGTCTCGAAGCGTGGCAGCAGGTCGACGGTGGTGCGGCCGGTCTGCGGCTCCTTGACGAACTGGACGGCGCGTTGGCCGAGTGCCGGGCGGTCGGCGTAGCCCTCCATGACGGTCTGCACGATCTGTGACAGTCGCAGGTCGGGCGCCTCTATAGCGGAAGAAATCGCCGCAATGGGCCGAGCGTCGGCGAACTGCTGGTCGTTGGCGTACAAATCAGCTACGCGGCGCTCGAGCCGTGCTTTACGGGTATCAGGAGACATCAACAAACCTCGGAGAGAATCACTGGGATAGGTGACGACGCATCGTCGCGTCTAATAATTGCTACGTTAGCGAAACTAACTTTATGCCCGGCGGACGCTGTCAATCTGCTGTGAATGCCCGGCTTTCGTCAGCGGATCGCGGGCACGGCGGCCTCCGGGACCGCTCGGCCGGTGAGCACCTCGACCGCAGCCGTCGCCTCGGGCTTCGCGATCAGCAGATCACGTGCGGCGCAAAGCGCCTCGGTTGACGGCTCGACACCACCGACGGGATCGCCAGATCGAGCAGGTGAACGGTCGCCTCCATCAGCGCCACTTCGCCCAGCACCGCGAGCGTGGTGGTGCCGACGACCGGATACCGGATCACGGTATCGCGCTACATCGCGCGGCCACGCACGACGCCGGCGCACTCGGTGAACCGCGCGACGATGACCGCAGGTGTCAGCCGCTCTGCGTCGGAAACAGCTTGCCCGGCAAGCTCTTCGGCCATTGTGTGGGCGACGCCATCGGGCCGGTTGAATTGCCGCAACAGTTCGGCGGCGTCGGTGACCGC
This sequence comes from Mycobacterium sp., assembly GCA_040511335.1. Classification (GTDB taxonomy): domain Bacteria; phylum Actinomycetota; class Actinomycetes; order Mycobacteriales; family Mycobacteriaceae; genus Mycobacterium. The sequence goes on from JBEVHG010000064.1 coordinate 2,245, forward strand.
GGGCGGCCCCTCGATCGTCGCGGCGGCGAGCATGTCGAACATCGCCAGATCGGGGCAGACATGTGCGACGAGCGCCGCCACATCCCACGTGGACACCGGGTCAAAGTGGCCCACTCGTCGGCGGACAGGTCCGCACACGGGCGGGCCCACCGCTCCCAGGCGTCAGCCAGCGCAGCGGGCAGCCTGGCTTCGTCGAGCCGCATGTCGCCAGCCTAAGCGCGTTACGCCTCGGCAACGTTTGGGTACCCAATGGCACGACAAAGGGGGCACCATGACCAACGTCGACACCGAAGTCCGACCCCGCGGCGGCAGGATGCGGATACCCCGCAGCCGCGGCGCGGCCAGCGGATTTCTGCTGATTCTCTTGGGCGCCTGGGGTGCGTTGATACCGTTCGTCGGACCATCCTTCGACTTCGCCTTCACCCCGGACCAGGCATGGACGTGGACGACTGCTCGGGCCTGGCTCGAGGTACTCCCCGGTGTCGCCACCGTGATTGGTGGTCTGCTGCTGCTCTTCTCCCGCAACCGCGCGACCGCGATGCTCGGCGGATGGCTTGCGGTCCTCGCCGGCGCATGGTTTGTGGTCGGCCGGGCGTTCGCGGGTGTGTTGGCGATCGGCGACGTCGGTACCGCGGTGGCGGTGACCGATGCCAAGCGGGCGGCGCTGGAGCTGGCGTACTTCTCCGGCCTCGGGGCGCTGATCGTGTTCCTGGGAGCGATTGCGCTGGGACGCCTGTCGGTTCGCAGTAAGCGAGACATCGCCTATGCGCAGCGTCCGGTGGCCGTGGTGGATCGGCAGCCGGAACCGATAACCGAAGCAACGACGGTGGAGCAGCCTGCTGCGCCGAAGCGGCACCGGCCGTGGGACGGCCTCTTCGGCCGCCGTCATAAGCACGCCCATTGATGAGTTAGCGTCGGGCTTCCTGCGGGTCGAGCTGGTCGAGCAGACGTTGCACGGTGCGGCACATCTGGGCGAAGTCCTTCCCGCCGACCAGAGTCGCCCACCGGTCTTCGATATCGCCGGCATCGGCGAGCAGACGACGGCCTAGCTTGGCGCGGCCGTCGGCCGGGTCGGGGCGCCGGGTGAGATAGCCCAGTGCCACCAGATCGTTGACCAGTTCCGAGGTTGCGGCCAAGCTCAACTGTGCACGGGCCGCGAGTTCGGGCAGCCGGACCTCGCCTTCGCAGAAGATGCGGGTCGCGCACGTCACTGTATCCGCGCTTAGCTCGCGGCCCGGCGAGGTCGGCGCGGAACTCGAGAAGCAGCCGGACGAGCACCTGGCCGATAGCCAGGCGGTCCGGCGGCAGCGGCCTTGACGTCGCCATGGCAACCGAGGATCCTACGGCTACCGAAGTTTCGGAATCCGAAGTAATTGGAAGCATTGCCATGATCACCCCGGCCCCGCACTTCGTCAGCACGGACCTCGGGCGGCTGCACGTTCGCCGCACCGGCGCCGGACCGCCGGTTGTGTTGTGGCACAGCCTGTTCGTCGACTCCCGGTCCTGGGACCCGCTGATCGGGAACCTGGGCCGGCAGCGCACCGTGTACGCGATCGACGGACCGTCGCACGGCAGGAGCGAAGCGGTGCGGCGTGATTTCACATTCGCCGAATGTGTGGCCGTCGCAGAGCAGGCTCTGGACGGGCTGGGGCTGACCGACCCGGTCGACTGGGTGGGCAACGCATGGGGCGGACATGTCGGTATCCGGCTGGCGACCGCCGAGCGGAAGCGGCTGCGAACCCTGACCACCATCGGGTACCCCGATCCAGGCATTCACGCTGCGGGAGAAGTGGACGAAGGGCTGGCCACTTGTGCAGCTGTATCGCCTTATCGGTCCCGCCGGATTCATCACGAAGACACTTTGCGATTCGCTGTTGGGGGCGGAAGCGGTTGCCGCACAACCCGATCAGGCCGCTGCGGTGATGGACTCGTTTCGCTCTGCGGACCGCGTCGGCATGTTCCACGCGATGCGGTCGATGATGTTGCACCGCGCGGGTGTCGAAGACCTGCTCGCCGAAATCGCGGTTCCCACCCTGGTGATGTCGGTCCGCGATGACGTGATGGGTTGGCGCCCCCACGAGGCCAGGACGACCTGTGCCGCGATTCCGGACTGCCGGGTCGAGGAGGTCGCCGGGACCGGCCATATTTCACCGCTGCTGCTCGACGCGGAGGCCGTCGAAAAGCACCTGACCGAGTTCTGGAACATGTCGGCATGAAGCCGCGCCGCTTCGCCCCGCTGATCATGACGCTTGCCGTTATGCTGGCCGCGGGGTGCGCCCAGAGCCAAGCGGAACCGAACGCGTTCACCGGGATGGTCGAGATCGGCGACGGCCGAACGCTTTTCCTCGACTGTCAGGGCGTTGGGTCGCCGACGGTGTTCATCATTCCCGGCAAGGGCAGCTACGCCGAAGTGTGGAACGTCGCGGTGCCCCCCGACGACCCGATCCGGTCGTCGCCGTACGACATGATCACCCAGGCCAAGCTCGCACCAAGCCCCGACGCGGTCCAGCCGACAGTGGCGAAGACCACCACGGTCTGCGCCTACGACCGTCCGAACACCCGCCCGGACGGCGTCGATCAGTCCACTCCGGTCGCGCAACCCCACACCGTGCAGCAGGACGTGGACGATCTGGTCAAGCTGATGGCCGCGGCGAACCTGCAGGGCCCGTTCGTGGTGGTTGCGCACTCCTATGGCGGGTTGGTGGCAGACCTGTTGGCGCGGAAGCATCCGGAGTTGGTCAGCGGTCTGGTGATGGTGGATCCGGCGTCGGAATTCCTGCCGAGCCTGGGCACCCCCGAGCAGAACGCCGCATTCGAGACCGACGCGCAGGCGCCGGCCGAGCCGGGAAGTGAGGGCTTCCTGCCGAACGACGCCTTCACCCGCATCCAGGCCGCACCGCCGCTGCCGTCGGTGCCCGCGATTGTGCTCAGCTCCGACAAGTTCCCGCCGCCGGAAGTCCTCAAACCCGACAACTACACGCTGGCGCAGATCCAACAGGCCAACAGCATGCTCGCGACAGCGCTCGGTACCACCAACAACACCCAGACCGACAGCGGTCACAACATCATGCTGTACCAGCCGCGGCTGGTCGCCGACGCAATCGTCGACGTCGTCCAGCAGGTGCGGGGATAACGAAAAGCTAACCCGTGTAGGCCATTACGTGCTTGATCCGGGTATAGTCCTCCAGGACGTACATCGACAGGTCTTTCCCGTGACCGGAGGACTTGAAGCCGCGGTGCGGCATCTCTGCGACCAGCGGGATGTGGGTGTTGATCCACACGCAGCCGAAGTCCAGCGCCGCCGACGTCCGCAGTGCCCGCGACACGTCCTTGGTCCACACCGATGACGCCAACCCGAACTCGACTCCGTTTGCCAGCGGAGCGCCTCCTACTCGGCGGAGAACGACTGCACCGTGATGACCGGACCGAAGATCTCGTTCTGGATCAACCGGTCGTCCTGTTTCAGTCCGATTATCACCGTCGGTTGGACGTAGAACCCCTTGTCGCCCTGGCGTTGTGCGCCGACCGCGACCTTGGCGTGCGAGGGCATATTTTCAAAGAAACTGAGCACCCGCTCCGTCTGGTTGACGTTGTTCACCGGCGGAACCAGGCGTCCTCGTCGTCGGCGGGTCTGCCGTACGTGGTTTCGGCGGGGAGGCGCGCGCCAGCACGCGCGTCGCCGCCGTGCGGTCCCTGGCCGGCGTTGAAATAGCCCGCCGTCGCGATCCCTTCGGCGGCCGCGGCCGCGTAGGCGTTGTCGATGTCCTTTTCGCCGGAGAGCGGCGCGGTCCGAACTCCTCACCGGTGGCCGGGTCGACCAGCGGCATCGTGTCTCCGCTTACCGAATCGACCAGCTCGCCGCCGCTGAAATTCTTACCGCGGTCATGTCAATGAGCTCCTCGTTAGAGGTCGGCGAGGGTCAGGGCGAGGACGTCGAGACCCTCCAGCAGAAGGTCGTCGCTGATGGTCAATGGGGGCAGGAAGCGCAGCACGTTGCCGTAGGTGCCGCAGGACAAGACGATGACGCCGGCGGAGTGCGCGCCCGCGCACAGCGCCTTGGTGAGGTCGGCGTTGGGCTCGGTGGTTCCGGAGCGGACCAGTTCCATGGCGATCATCGCGCCGCGGCCGCGCACGTCGCCGATGCGGTCGTCCTCGGCCTGCAGCCGCCCAAGCCGGTCCTTCATCACCAGCTCGATCTGACGCGCCCGCTCCACCAGGCCGTCGGCTTCGATCGTCTCGATGGTGGCCAGCGCCGCCGCGCACGCCACCGGGTTGCCGCCGTAGGTGCCGCCGAGCCCGCTGACGTGCGGTGCGTCCATGATCTCGGCACGGCCGGTCACCGCAGAGAGCGGCAGCCCGTCGGCGATGCCCTTGGCGGTGCAGATCAGGTCGGGTTCGATGCCCTCGTGTTCGCAGGCGAACATCGCGCCGGTGCGCGCGAAGCCGGTCTGCACCTCGTCGGCGATGAACACCACGTTGTTCTTGCGGCACCAGTCCAGCAGTGCCGGCAGGAAGCCGTCGGCCGGGACGATGAAGCCGCCCTCGCCCTGGATCGGTTCGATGATGACCGCGGCCAGGTTGTCGGCGCCCACCTGCTTGTCGATGACGTCGATCGCGCGCTTGGCGGCCAGCTCGCCGTCGGTGGCCAGTTCCTTGCCGAACTCGGCATCGCGGAACGGGTAGGACAGCGGCGCGCGGTAGATCTCCGGCGCGAACGGGCCGAAGCCGTGCTTGTACGGCATCGACTTCGCGGTCAGCGCCATGGTCAGGTTGGTGCGGCCGTGGTAGGCGTGGTCGAACGACACCACCGCCTGCTTGCGGGTGTACGACCGGGCGATCTTGATCGAGTTCTCCACGGCCTCCGAACCGGAATTGAACAGCGCCGAGCGCTTTTCGCCGCTGCCCGGGGTGAGCCGGTTGAGCGCTTCGGCGACGGCGATGTACTCCTCGTACGGCGTGATCATGAAGCAGGTGTGGGTGAAGTCGGCGACCTGCGCGCACACCGCGTCGACGACGCGGGGCGAGGCGTTGCCGATGGTGGTGACGGCGATGCCCGAACCGAGGTCGATGAGCCGGTTGCCGTCGACATCTTCGACGATGCCGCCGCCGGCGCGGGCCGCGTAGACCGGCATCGTGTTGCCGATGCCGCGCGACACCGCGGCGGCCTTGCGGTCGATCAGGGCCAGCGACTGCGGACCCGGGATGGCGGTGGCGAGGTAGCGGCTCTGCTCGAGGGTGCTCACGTCTGTCTCCTCTGGCACGGGTGCGAAATACGGGGTGCCGCGTCGAGTGTCGAGCCTAGTCGCGGATGCCGTGTGCGCGTCCGGAAACTCCAGCCGCAACCCCTGTTCGGCATGGATTGCATGGCCAAGTGCCACCTTTTCCCGCGGTTTCGGTGGCCGAGGCGCGGTCGTCGGTGCGCCTCGCCGACGCCAGCGCAGGGGCCACTCGGCCACCAGCCACCGCAATGGCACACTGGTCAACTACGAGGGCGTGCTGACCTGCCGGTCTGGATGCCCTAACGCAAGATCGACACGAAGGACAGTGGCTGCCATGGACCTGGTCGTCTTCCTACCCCTGCTCATCATCATGGGCGCGTTCATGTTCTTCGCCTCTCGGCGCCAGAAAAAAGCGATGCAAGCCACCATCGACCTGCACAACTCGCTGAAGACCGGGGACCGGGTGCACACCACCTCTGGCCTGGAGGCCACGATCGCGGGCATCACCGACGACACCGTCGACCTGGAGGTCGCGCCCGGCGTGGTCACCACCTGGATCAAGATGGCCATCCGCGACGTCATCGAGCGGGACACCGACATCGATGACGACGGCGACGACGCCTTCGAGGCCCCGTCGTCGGCGACCGAGATCGCCGAGAGCCCGCTCCCCCCGGACGCGCCGGCGGACCCCAACCGGCTGACCAAGGACTGAGGACTGAGGACTCAGCGCAAGCACGTACCCTTTGCGGTGCTGACGAACATCTGAGGAGACCCAAGAACCGTGGCATCGTCTTCGCCGCTGGTGCACCCTGCCCGCTATCTGTCGCTCTTTTTGGTGCTGCTCGTCGGCGTCTACCTGCTGGTATTCCTCACGGGGGACAGGCAGGCCAAGCCCAAGCTCGGCATCGACTTGCAGGGCGGCACCCGCGTCACGCTCACCGCGCGCACCCCGGATGGGTCCGCGCCCACCCGGGAAGCGTTGAACCAGGCTCAGCAGATCATCAGCGACCGTGTCAACGGGCTTGGGGTGTCGGGTTCGGAGGTCGTCGTTGACGGCGACAACCTGGTGATCACGGTGCCCGGCAACGACGGCAGCGAGGCGCGCAACCTGGGGCAGACCGCGCGGCTGTACATCCGGCCGGTGGTCCATGCGATGCCGGCCCGGCCCGCCACTCCGCCGCAGGCCGGCCAGTCGCGCGCCCAGACGCCCCCGGGCGCGCCGCCCGGCGCGCCGCCGGCCGAACCTGCGCCGCCGGGCGGGGTGACCCCGCCGGCCGCACCCGCACCGCCACCGGCCCAGGTGCCGGCGCCGCAGCCCCGCCCGTATCCGCAGGAGCCCCCGCCCCCCCCCGGCCCCCCGCCCCCCCCCCCCCCCCCCCCCCCCCCCCCCCCCCCCCCCCCCCCCCCCCCCCCCCCCCCCCCCCCCCCCCCCCCCCCCCCCCCCCCCCCCCCCCCCCCCCCCCCCCCCCCCCCCCCCCCCCCCCCC
>JBEVHG010000065.1:0-11446 GCA_040511335.1 Mycobacterium sp.
TCGGCGTACAGACACGGGCGCTCGCGGGAGGAGTTACAGCTCGTTGGCGGTGTCGGCGGTGCCGTCGCCGTCGGTGTCGGCCAGCTTCAGGTCCCAGTGCCCGTCGGCGTCGGTGTCCACGTAGGCCAACTCTCCGCACAGTGCGCGGTCGGCCAGGCCATTGCCGTCGGCGTCGAGTACTCGGTCGTCGACCTGCCCGTCACCGTCGAAATCGACGAGGCCCGGGCCGACCTGCTCGACCCCGTCGAGACCGAACCACCGCACCTGCCCGGCCCGGTCGACGCTCACCGCCCAGGTGCCCGACCCGTCGTCGGTGAAGTAGCTTTCCGCGCGGTCGTCGTCGTCGAGATCCAGCACCGCGTGATCGGCAAGCCCGTCGCCGTCAAGGTCGGCCATCGCGTCATCGAGGCGGCCGTCACCGTCGAAATCCAGCCCCACCGCATCCAGCCGGCCGTCGCCGTCCAGATCGGTGTCTGGGTCCGCGCTCCACATGCTCGCCGAACCGTCGCCCGCGCCAAGGCAGTAGTCCATATCAGGTCAGACGGCGTCCTACTGCTTGTCGTTCCACCACTTCAGCAGCTCGGCCGTGGCCTCCTCGCGGCTCAGCGGTCCGCGGTCCAGCCGCAGCTCCTTGAGATAGCGCCACGCCTCGCCGACCTGCGGTCCGGCCGGGATGCCGAGGATCTCCATGATCTCGTTGCCGTCCAGGTCCGGGCGCACCCGTTGCAGATCCTCCTTCGCGGCCAGCTCGGCGATGCGCGCCTCCAGGTCGTCGTAGTTGGCCTGCAGCCGCGCCGCGCGCCGCTTGTTGCGGGTGGTGCAGTCGGCCCGGACCAGCTTGTGCAGCTTGGGCAAGAGCGGGCCGGCGTCGGTGACGTAACGGCGCACCGCGGAATCGGTCCACTTGCCAGCCCCATCCGTCCCGCCGTAGCCGTGGAAGCGCAGATGCAGGTACACCAGCTGCGACACGTCGTCGACCATCTGCTTGGAGTACTTCAGCGCCCGCATCCGCTTGCGGGTCAGCTTGGCGCCCACCACCTCGTGGTGGTGGAAGCTCACACCGTTGTCGGGTTCGTGGCGGCGGGTGGCGGGCTTGCCGATGTCATGCAGCAGGGCCGCCCACCGCAACACCAGGTCCTGCCCGCCGGACTCCTCGAGGGCGATCGCCTGCCGCAGCACCGTCAGCGAATGCTGGTAGACGTCCTTGTGCTGGTGGTGTTCGTCGATGGCCATCCGCATGGCGCCCACCTCGGGCAGCACCACCTCGCCAAGCCCGGACTGCACCATCAGGTCGATACCGGCCACCGGATCCGCGCCCAGCATCAGCTTGTCCAGTTCGGCCGCCACCCGCTCGGCGGTGATGCGGCCCAACTGGTCGGCCATCTCCTCCAGCGCCGCAACCACCCGCGACGCGACCGTGAACCCGAGTTGCGAAACGAACCTCGCCGCGCGCAGCATGCGCAGCGGGTCGTCGCCGAACGACACTTCCGGCGCCGACGGGGTGTCCAGCACCCTGGCCCGCAGGGCCGCCAATCCGCCTAGGGGATCATGGAATTCGGCAGGACCCTCGGCGGTGACGCGCACCGCCATCGCGTTGACGGTGAAGTCGCGGCGCACCAGATCGTCGTCGAGGCGCTCGCCGAACCGCACCTGAGGATTACGGGACACCTGGTCGTAGCGCTCGGCGCGGAAGGTGGTGATCTCCATGCGGTGGCCGTCCTTGCCGAGGCCCACCGTGCCGAACTCGATCCCGGTGTCCCACAGTGCATCGGCCCATCCGCGCAGCATCGACTGCAGCTGCTCGGGCCGGGCGTCGGTGGTGAAGTCCAGGTCATTGCCCAGCCGACCGAGCAATGCGTCACGCACGCTGCCACCGACGAGATACAGCTCGTGGCCCGCGTCAGCGAACACCGCACCCAGCTCGCGCAGCAGATCGGAATGCCGGTTCAACGCCACCGCGGCTGCGGCGAGCAGTTCGGCATCAGCGGTGCTTTTTGGGCTGGGATCGGGCACGTTCGATGAGCCTATGGCGCAGCCGCGAACCGCCTACCGGGGTGTGCGCCGGGGCGTAAACCGGGTGGCAGCTACTATCGTTTGGGTGTCGGACGGCGAGCAGGCCAAACCACGACGGCGCCGGGGGCGGCGCCGTGGCCGACGCGCGGCCGGTCCAGCCGAAACCAATAGCGCGGGACACAACAACACCGTCGTGCCCGCCAACGCCGACAAGCCGGCCCCGCCCACTACGCATAAGGCGCGCCCGGCGCGGCGCTCCCCCGACCGGCTGCGCACCGTGCACGAAACCTCGGCCGGCGGCCTGGTCATCGACGGCATCGACGGCCCCAAGGACTCTCAGGTGGCCGCGCTGATCGGGCGCATCGACCGCCGCGGCCGGATGTTGTGGTCGCTGCCCAAGGGTCACATCGAGCTGGGCGAAACCGCCGAGCAGACCGCGATCCGGGAGGTCGCCGAGGAGACCGGCATCCAGGGCAGCGTGCTCGCCGCGCTCGGCAGCATCGACTACTGGTTCGTCACCGAAGGCCGCCGCGTGCACAAGACCGTGCACCACTATCTGATGCGTTTCCTCGGTGGCGAACTGTCCGACGACGACGTCGAGGTCAGCGAGGTGGCCTGGGTGCCGCTGGGCGAGCTGCCGTCGCGGCTGGCCTACGCCGACGAACGACGCCTGGCCGAGGTCGCCGGAGATCTGATCGACCGGCTGCACGCCGACGGCCCGGCCGCGCTACCGCCGCTGCCGCCGACCTCGCCGCGGCGGCGGGCCCAGACGCACTCGCACACCCGCAACCGTCGTCCCGACGAATCCGCGCAACCCCAACCCGGCCGGCGGACGAACGGCTGCGGACCAGGGCCGTGATCAACACCGCGGCGGTGCCGCGAATGCTTGCGGCCGCGGTGCTGCCGCGTCTGCTCGCCGCCATCGTGCTGCTGACGCTGATCGCCGCTCCCGCCGTGGGTCCCCGGGCCGCCGCCGGCGAGCCTGGGTCGACGCCGTTCCTGCAGGTGCGCATCGACCGCGTCACCCCCGAAGTGGTCACCACCACCAGCGATCCCGTCGTCACCGTCACCGGAAGCGTGCTGAACGTCGGCGACCGTCTGGTACGCGATGTGATGGTGCGCCTGGAGGACGCGGCGGCCGTCGCATCCTCGGCGGGCCTGCGCACCAGCCTCGGCGGCGGCGTCGATCAGTTCGAGCCCGTCGCGGATTTCATCACGCTCGCCCCGGAACTGCTGCGCGGCCAGACCGTTCCGTTCACCCTGACCTATCCGCTGCGGTCCGCCGACCTGCCGTCGCTGAGCATCGAAGAACCCGGCGTGTACCCGGTGTTGGTCAATGTCAACGGCACCCCCGACTACGGCGCACCGGCCCGCCTCGACGACGACCGCTTCCTGCTGCCGGTGCTCGGGGTACCGCCCGACCCGGCCGCCGAATGGTCGGCGGAGACGCTGAGCGAGGTGGTGCCGCCCGACACGTCCAAGCCGGTCCGGCTCACCATGCTGTGGCCGCTGGCCGACCGGCCGCGGCTGGCGGCCGGGGCTCCCGGCGGCACCGCTCCGGTGCGGTTGATCGACGACGAACTTATGGTGTCACTTGCCCCGGGTGGCCGGCTGGACACGCTGCTGTCCGCGGTCGATTTCGCGACCGGCCCGACGGTCGACCCGGCCGGGCAGGTGGGCAGCGCGTTGTGCCTGGCGGTAGACCCCGATCTGCTTGTCACCGTCAACGCGATGACGGCCGGCTATGTGGTCAACGACGCGCCCGACGCCGGCCCCGGCACACCGACCCATCCCGGCACCGGTCAGGATGCCGCGGTGGGCTGGCTGAACCGCCTGCGGGCGTTGGCGCAGCGGATGTGTGTGGCGCCGACCACCTTCGCGCAGGCCGACCTCGACGCGTTGCAGCGCGTCGGCGAACCGGGTCTGAGCGCGATCGCCACCAACGGTGCCGGCGACATCGTCGACCAGATTCTCGGCATCAGATCGACCCGCGGCACCACGCTGGTCGGCGACGGAGCGCTGACCGGGCCGGCCGTGCAGATGCTTTCGGCGCAGGGCCCGACCGTTGCGATCGCCGCCGCGAACGTCAGCGCCCAGGACTCGGCCACCGGCGAGCCGGCCACCGCCGATCTGACTCCGCTGCGCTACACCCCGCAGGTGGTCGCCGCCCCGTTCGATCCGACGGTCGGCGCCGCGCTCGCCGGGGCCGGCACCGAGCCGTCGTCGCCGTCATACCTGGACTCCACGCTGGACATTCCGGTCAAGCTGGACTCTCAGGTGGCCCGTCGCCAGGACGCGGTCGGTTCCGTGCTGTGGCGCGGGCTGCAACCCGACACCGAGCCGCGGACCCAGATCCTGATGCCGCCGCTGGTGTGGAGCCTGCGGCCCGACGACGCGCAGGCGATACTCACCGCGGTGGCCACCACGATCCACGCCGGGCTGGCGGTGCCGCGGCCGCTGACCGCGGTGATCGCTGAGGGCGGTGCGGTTCCGCCCGAGAATCTGCAGCCGCTGCCCGACGCCGAGATGGGCAACCCGCGCAGCCGTTTCGACGACTCCGTCACGGCCGGCATCGCGTCGGTCATCGACCGGTTGGCGGGACTGACCAGGGCGATGACAACCGATGCGCGCACCGGGCTCACCGGCACCCAGTACACCGCGCCGCTGCGCGAGGACATGCTGCGCGCACTCAGCCAGTCGGTGCCGCCCGATGCCCGCAACGGGCTGGCGCAGCAGCGGCTCACGACGGTCGGCGAGACGGTTGACGCCCTGTTCGCCGCGGTGAGCATCGTCAACCCCGGCGGCGCCTACACGTTGGCGACCGAGCGCAGCCCGCTGCCGCTGGCGCTGCGCAACGACCTGGCGGTGCCGATTCGGGTGCGACTTGCGGTCGACGCCCCGCCCGGGATGTCGGTGACCGACATGGGTGAGATCGAACTGCCGCCGGGCTACCTGCCGCTGCGGGTGCCCATCGAGGTGCACTTCACCCAGCGGGTCGCGGTGGACGTGACGCTGCGCACCGCGGACGGGCTGCCGCTGGGTGAGCCGGTGCGGCTGTCGGTGCATTCCAACGCCTACGGTCGGGTGCTGTTCTTCATCACGCTCGGCGCCGGCGCGGTGCTGGCGCTACTCACCGGGCGACGGCTGTGGCACCGGTTCCGCGGCCAGCCCGACCGTGCCGATCTGGACCGCCCGGATCCGCTCGAGGTAGCGCTGCGGTTCCCGGACGACGAGCACGACACCCCGGCCATGAGCCGCTCGGGCGACAAGCATCTGACGCCGCGTCGCTCCGGCGAAAGAAAATGAGTACCACCGGCCGGCGCGGACTTGGGCCTGGCCAACGCGCCCCGGGCGTGCCCGCCGTGCAGGGACCTCCCCCGCCGCGCCGGACACCGCCACCGCCGCCGCGGCAACGCGGTCCGCGGAGGCCGGCGGCGCGCCGGCCGGCCGGACGGCCGGAACTGACCGACGCCGCGGTGGTGTCGCGGTCGTGGGGGATGGCGTTCGCCACCCTGGTCAGCCGGATCACCGGCTTCTTCCGCATCGTGCTGCTCGCCACGATCCTGGGTGCGGCGCTGTCCAGCGCGTTCTCGGTGGCCTTTCAGTTGCCCAACCTCATCGCCGCGCTGGTGCTGGAGGCGACGTTCACCGCGATCTTCGTGCCGGTGCTGGCACGCGCCGAGCGCGACGACCCCGACGGCGGCACCGCGTTCGTGCGGCGCCTGGTCACACTGACCACCACGCTGTTGTTGGTCGTCACCGTACTGTCGGTGGCGTCCGCCCCGCTGCTGGTCCAGCTCATGCTGGGCAGCGATCCGCAGGTCAACCGGGCGCTGACGACCGCCTTCGCCTACTTGCTTCTCCCCCAGGTGCTGTTCTACGGGTTGTCGTCGGTGTTCATGGCAATCCTCAACACCCGCAACGTGTTTGGGCCGCCGGCGTGGGCGCCGGTCTGCAACAACGTAGTCGCTATCGCCACGCTGGGCCTGTATATGGTTGTGCCGGGCGAACTTTCGGTCGATCCCGTGCGGATGGGCAATCCCAAACTGCTGGTGCTGGGAATCGGCATGACCCTGGGCGTGGCGACGCAGGTCGCCGTCCTGCTGGTCGCCATCCGCCGCGAGCGGATAAGTCTGCGCCCACTGTGGGGCGTCGACGACCGGCTGAAGCGGTTCGGCGCGATGGCCGCAGCGATGGTGCTGTACGTGCTCATCAGCCAGATCGGCTTGATCGTGGGCAACCGAATTGCCAGTGGCGCAGCGGCTTCCGGCCCCGCGATCTACAACTACACGTGGCTGGTGTTGATGCTGCCGTTCGGCATGATCGGCGTCACGGTGCTGACGGTCGTGATGCCGCGGCTGAGCCGCAACGCCGCGGCCGACGACATTCCCGCCGTGCTGGCCGACCTGTCGCTGGCCACCCGCCTGACGATGGTCACCCTGATTCCGGTGGTCGCGTTGATGACCGTCGGCGGGCCGGCGATCGGCAGCGCGCTGTTCGCCTACGGGAACTTCGGCGCGGTCGACGCCGGGTATCTGGGCATGGCGATCTCGCTCTCGGCGTTCACCCTGATTCCGTACGCGCTGGTGCTGCTGCAGCTACGGGTGTTCTACGCCCGTGAGCAGCCGTGGACGCCGATCGCGGTGATCGTCGTGATCACGGCGGTCAAGATCGCCGGTTCGCTGGCCGCGCCGCATTTGACCGACGACCCCGAGATGGTCGCGGGCTATCTCGGTCTGGCCAACGGTGTCGGTTTCCTGGCCGGCGCCGTCGTCGGCTACATCCTGTTGCGGGCCAACCTCAACCCGCCGGGCGGACGACTCGTCAGCCTGCAGGTGGTTCGGACGATTCTGGTGACGACGACGGCGGCGCTGAGCGCCGGGCTGATCGCCCACATCGTCGACCAGCTGGTCGGATTGGAGGCGTTGACGCGCAACGCGGGCGGAGCGGGCTCGCTGCTGCGGCTGCTGGTGCTGGGCTTGATCATGCTTCCGATCATCGCCGCGGTCATGCTCGCCGCCCGGGTCCCCGACGCCGAGGCCGCACTGGCCGCCGTCCGACGCCGCCTTTCTGCCCGCCGAGCGGTAGCCGCGCGGCCACGCGCAACGCCCGACCGACCACGCCCGGGCGGGCCCCTCACGTACTCTGATCAGAGGAATTCTTATCCGTCACAGCGGCATCAGGCTCCGCCGGCCGTCCGGAGCGGGCCTCCGGTACCGGTCGCCGGAGTTGGGATGCGGAAAGGACCAGCGGTGACCGACGAACCCGCGGGCAGTTCCGCGCCCGGCCCCGACACCGGGGCCACGACGAGGTTGCCGCGACCGGCCGCCGACGATTTCCAGCCAGACGTACCGCACGATGTTCGCGGGGACGAGCCCGACCCGGAGACCGCTGCGGTCAGCACCGTCAGCGCGTCGGTGTCGGGCCGCCCGCCCGCCGACTACGGCGGCGATCCCACCCGGGAACCCATTGCCTTCGACCCGCCGCGCGAGCCGCCGATCGAGGCCGCCACCTCCGACGAAGACGTCCGCCTGATCCCCGGTGCCACCATCGCCGGGGGCCGCTACCGGCTGCTGGTCTTCCACGGCGGACCGCCGAACCTGCAGTTCTGGCAGGCACTGGACACCGCGCTGGACCGCCAGGTTGCGCTGACGTTCGTCGACCCGGACACCACGCTGCCCGATGCCGCCGTGCAGGAGATTCTGTCCCGAACGCTGAAACTGAGCCGTATCGACATGCCGGGCATCGCCCGGGTGCTCGACGTCGCCAACACCGGATCAGGCGGTCTGGTGGTGTCGGAGTGGATCCGGGGCGGCTCGCTGGCGGAGGTGGCTGACACCTCACCGTCGCCGATTGGCGGTGCCCGCGCCATCCAGTCACTGGCCGCGGCAGCCGAGGCCGCCCACCGCTCCGGTGTCGCGCTGTCGATCGACCACCCCAGCCGGGTGCGGGTCAGTATCGAGGGCGACGTGGCGCTCGCCTTCCCCGCGACGCTGCCCGACGCCACCCCGGAGGACGACATCCGCGGGATCGGGGCGGCGCTGTACGCGCTGCTGATCGACCGGTGGCCGCTGCCGGAGTCCGGTGTGCGCAGCGGGCTGGCACCCGCCGACCTCGACGCCGCCGGCCAGCCCATCGAGCCCCGGGCGGTCAACCGCGATATCCCGTTCCAGATTTCGGCGGCCGCGGCCCGTGCCGTCCAGGACGGTGGCGGCATCCGAACCGCCCCGACCCTGCTGAATCTGCTGCAGCAGGCCACTGCGATCGCCGACCGGACCCAGCTGATTTCCCCGGTCGACCAACCCGAGGTGCCGGCGCCGCCGCCGAGTTTCCGCGCGGCCGCCGACCCAGAAGCCGCGGCCCGCCGCCGAAAGGGGCTGATGGTCGGGTTGGCCGTGGGCGGTGCGATCATCCTCGTCGCGCTGCTCGTGCTGGCCTCGATCCTGAGCCGGATCTTCGGCGACGTGGGCGGGTCCCTGGACAAGGACGAGCTCGGCCTCAACGCCCCCACGACGTCGGCGGAATCCGAGGACGGCGCCACCACCGACGGCAGCACCGTGAAACCCGTTCGGGCAACCGTGTTTTCGCCAGAGGGTGGGGCCGACGCGCCGGATGCGGCCGGCCTGGCGATCGACGGCAATCCGGCCACCGTCTGGCCCACCGACACCTACTCGGACGCCGTGCCGTTCCCCGGGTTCAAGAACGGCGTCGGGCTGATGCTGGACTTGTCGGAGCCCGCCAAGCTGGGCGAGGTGACGATCAAAGTGAACAGCACCGGCACCGCGGTGCAGATCCGGTCGGCGGAGTCGCCGACGCCGTCGTCGCTTGAGGACACCACCGAGTTGACCCCGCCGACACCGTTGAAGCCCGGGTCCAACACCATCACCGTCAACGACGCGGAACCGACGTCGAATGTGCTGGTGTGGATCTCCACGCTGGGCACCGTCAACGGCGAGAGCCGCTCCGACGTCGCCGAGATCACCCTGAAGGCCGCGTCCTAACCGCAGGAGAGCTCGTCTCGCCGTAACTGACGGCGTTGTCCCCAGGGGCGAAGCCACCGCGGGATTCCGGCGACACCGCAGCTCAGCGCGGTGCGTCGACGTGCCGCCTGCAAACATGTGTCAGAGGCGACCCCCGGCGGCATTTAGTGTTCGGCTGTGGGGAGCAAAGGGGTGGGGGTACCTCCCGCCGGCGCGGGCCGGTCCGACGCGGAGTTGCTGGCCGCACACGTCGCCGGCGATCGCTACGCCTTCGAGGAACTGTTCTACCGCCACCACCGCCAGCTCTACCGGCTTGCCCGGATCACCAGCCACAACCCCGAAGACGCCGCGGACGCCCTACAGGACGCGATGCTCTCGGCGCACCGCAGCGCGCCCGCTTTCCGCCACGACGCGGCTGTGAGCAGCTGGCTGTACCGCATCGTGGTCAACGCCTGCCTGGACCGGTTGCGTCGCAGCAAGACCCACCCCACCACCGCGCTGCAGGAGGATATCTGCCAGGTCGGCGATCCGGCGCCGCGCGTGGACACTGCGATCCTGGTGGAGCGTGCTCTGATGCGGCTGCCGGTCGAGCAGCGCGCGGCGGTCGTCGCCGTGGACATGCAGGGCTATTCGGTGGCCGAGACGGCACGCATGCTGGGCATCGCGGAGGGCACGGTCAAGAGCCGCTGTTCTCGGGCCAGGGCCAAGCTGGCCGAGGCGCTTGACTACTTCGATGCCGGCGCCACCACCGCGTCGGATCCCCGCGAGGGCGCACGATGAGCCAGGATGGAACCACAGGAGCCCCGTGGCGAAGGCCGGGGCGAGAGGTGACCGGCGGGGGCAGCGATGGACGGCGGCGCGAGCCACAGCGGCGGGCCGGCCGATGTGCCGATCACCCCCGAGATGCTCGCCGACCTGCAGGCCGGCCTGCTCGATGACGCCACCGCGGCGCGGCTGCGCCGGCGGGCCCGCACCGATCCCGATGCCGCCCGGCAGCTGACGGCCCTGGACCGGGTCCGCCGCGAGCTGGCCGAACTGGGCGCCGACGAGGCCTCGGCCGCCGACGTGCCCGCCACGGTGACGGCGCGGGTGGGCGCCGCGCTGCAGGCCGTCCCACGCAAGCGGGCGGTACCTCCACCCTCGTCGGGTCATCGCGTTCTCGGCGCCTCCGGCCGCAAGGCCGCACATGCCGCTCGAGGTTCGCGGCCGCGGTCCCGCCGTCTGCGGCGCCTCGGTGCGCTCGCGGGTCTGTTCGCCGCCGTCGTCGCGGTCGGCCTCGGCGCGGTGATGCTGGTTCGCCCGCCGTCACCCGCCCCGTCCAGCGGGCCGACCGCCGAGCACCTCACCGTCTCGCCCCCGCCGCACGGTATACCGCTGTCTGACCCGCAGATCGTCGGGCTGCTTACCGACAGGCCCGACTACGGGCCGCTCACCGACCCGCAACGCCGAGCGTCCTGCCTCGACGGCCTGGGCTACACGGCGACCACCAAGGTGCTCGGTGCCCAGTCCGTGGACATCCACGGCCGCCCCGGTGTGTTGCTGGTGCTGCCCAGCGACACGGCCAAGACGGTGGTCGCCTTGGTGGTCGCACCCAACTGCAGCGCTGCCGGCACCGAATTACTAGCGAGCACGGTGGTCACGCGCCCGTAATCGATGCCTCGAGCAGGCGGGGAACACCCGGGCCTAGGCTGATGTTTGTACCCGTGCCGACGAGTTACGCCAGAAAGGGGCCCCATGACCTCCACATCCACCGTCCATGACGTGATCGTCATCGGCTCCGGTCCGGCCGGATATACCGCGGCGATCTATGCCGCCCGCGCGCAACTGGCGCCGCTGGTTTTCGAGGGCACCCAGTTCGGCGGCGCGCTGATGACCACCACCGAGGTGGAGAACTACCCAGGCTTCCGAAACGGCATCACCGGCCCGGAACTGATGGACGAGATGCGCGAGCAGGCCCTGCGGTTCGGTGGCGACCTGCGCATGGAGGACGTCGACGCGGTGTCGCTTGACGGACCGGTCAAATCCGTCACCGTGGGTGACGAAACCTACCGGGCGCGTGCCGTCATCCTCGCGATGGGCGCCGCGGCCCGCCATCTCGGGGTGCCCGGCGAGGAGGCGCTGATCGGCATGGGCGTGAGCACCTGCGCCACCTGCGACGGGTTCTTCTTCCGCGATCAGGACATCGCGGTTGTCGGCGGCGGGGACTCGGCGATGGAAGAAGCCACGTTTCTGACCCGGTTCGCGCGCACCGTCACGGTCATTCATCGTCGCGACGAGTTCCGGGCCTCGAAGATCATGCTCGAACGGGCGCGCGCCAACGACAAGATCACGTTCCTGACCAACACCCAGGTGACCGCGATCGAGGGCGACCCCAAGGTCACCGGCGTGCGGCTGCGCAACTCGGTCACCGGCGACGAGTCGACCCTGGCGGTCACCGGGGTGTTCGTCGCGAT
>JBEVHG010000066.1:0-10814 GCA_040511335.1 Mycobacterium sp.
GGCGCCATCGAACCGTGGAACACCCTCGGTGAGGAGGCCACCGCCGGTGGCACCGCGCGTTACGTCGACTCTTCGGTGGAACGCATCCAGGTGCGGCTCATCGGCGCCGACCGGCACCGGTACGTCGTCACCTGCAACGGGTATCCGGTGCCGCTACTGGCCACCGACATCCCCGACGTGCAGGTCGGCGGTGTGCGGTTCCGGGCCTGGCAACCGCCCAGCGCGCTGCACCCCACCATCACGGTCGACGGGCCGCTGCGCTTCGAACTCGTCGACAGCGCGACGGCCATGTCGCGCGGCGGCTGCACCTATCACGTATCCCATCCGGGCGGCCGCTCCTACGACAACCCGCCCGTCAACGCCGTGGAGGCCGAATCGCGACGGGGCCGCCGCTTCGAGGCGACCGGTTTTACACCGGGCCGGGTCGACATGTCCGACATCCGCGAGAAGCAGGCGCGCCTGTCAACCGACGTCGGCGCGCCCGGCATTCTCGATCTGCGTCGAGTGCGTACCGTTCTGCAGTAGTGACTTCTCCGACGACTGAAGCCGAGCGCTTCGACTCCGGCCGCAGACTCTTCTCGGCTGTGCACCCGGTTGTCTGCCCGGGGCCGCCCGAAGGCCCGGTGCGGTAATGGTCCTTCGCGCAAGCGGCTCACCAGAGCCGGTCCCTGCCGAAGGCGACTCCGGCAACTACGACCTCGACAACCTGCTGGCCGGGTATCGCACCGCCCGGGCCCAGGAGGCGCTGTTCGACGTGCGCGGCGGTGCGGGCACCGGTTACGACGAATTCGTCGACGCCGCAGGCAATATCCGGCCGGCCTGGCAGGAGCTGGCCGAATGCGTCGGCGAGCGTGGCCGCGGCGGCCTGGACCGGTTGCGCGCGGTGGTGCGCGGTCTGGTCGACAACGACGGCATCACCTACATCGAGGTGGATCGGCACGGCGACGAGGTGACCAACGGCGACGGGACCGCGGTGCCGGGGCAGTGGCACCTCGACGCGTTGCCGCTGCTGATCTCGCCGTCGGACTGGGAGACACTGGAGTCCGGTCTGGTCCAACGCTCCCGGCTGCTGGACGCCGTGCTCACCGACCTGTATGGGCCACGCCGTTCGGTGACCGGCGGTGTGCTGCCCGCCCAGCTGCTGTTCGCCCACCCCGGCTATGTGCGGGCCGCCCGCGGCATCGAAGTGCCCGGGCGGCATCAGCTGTTCCTGCACGGCTGCGATATCAGCCGAAGCGGATCCGGGACCTTCCTGGTCAACGCCGACTGGACGCAGGCGCCGTCGGGCGCGGGCTACGCGCTGGCCGACCGTCGCGTTGTCGCGCACGCGATCCCGGACCTGTACGAGCGGATCGGCCCGCGGCCCGCCTCGCCGTGGGCGCAGGCGCTGCGGCTGGCGCTGATCGACGCCGCCCCCGAAGCGGCCGAGGAACCCGTGGTGGTGGTGCTCAGCCCGGGCATCCACTCCGAGACCGCGTTCGACCAGGCGTATCTGGCGTCGGTGCTGGGTTTCCCGCTGGTGGAAAGCGCCGACCTGGTGGTGCGCGACGGCAAGCTGTGGATGCGGTCGATGGGCACGCTGAAACGCGTCGACGTGGTGTTGCGCCGGGTGGACGCCGATTACGCCGACCCGCTGGACCTGCGCGCCGACTCGCGGCTCGGCGTGGTCGGGCTCGTCGAGGTGCTGCGCCGCGGCGCGCTGACCGTGGTCAACACGCTGGGCAGCGGCATCCTGGAAAGCCCTGGGCTGCTTCGCTTTCTGCCCGAGCTGGCCGAGCGGTTACTGGGTGAGACGCCGCTGCTGGAGACGGCGCCGGTGTACTGGGGCGGCATCAACCTGGAACGCTCGCACCTACTGACCCACTTGTCGTCGCTGCTGATCAAGCCGGTGACCGGGGGCGAGGCGATCGTCGGACCCGCTCTGGCGGTGCGCGAGCGAGAGGCGCTTGCGGCGCGCATCGAGGCCACCCCGTGGCAGTGGGTGGGCCAGGAGTTGCCGCAGTTCTCGTCGGCGCCCACCGACTACTACCCGGGCGGGCTGTCGTCGGCCAGCGTCGGCATGCGGCTGTTCACCGTGTCCCAGCGCGGCGGCTACGCGCCGATGATCGGCGGGCTCGGTTACCTGCTGGCGCCGGGCCATCCCGCCTTCAAGTTGAATACCGTTGCAGCCAAGGATATTTGGGTGCGCACGCCGGCGCGGGCCAAGGCCGAGCGGATTCCGGCCGCGCCGGTGGAACTGCCCGTGATGACGCCCAGCCCCACTCGGGCGGTCAGCTCGCCACGCGTACTGTCGGACCTGTTCTGGATGGGCCGTTACGCCGAACGCGCGGAGAACATGGCCCGGCTACTCACCGTCGCGCGCGAGCGCTACCACGAATTCCGCTACCGCCAGTACATGGAGGGCAGCGAGTGTGTGCCGGTGCTGCTGGCCGCGCTGGGACAGATCACCGGAACCGATACCGCAGCCGACGGTGACGACGCCGAAACGATCGCGACGGCACAGTCCACCCTGTGGTCGTTGACCGCCGATCGGCTCCGCCCCGGGTCGCTGGCGCAATCGGTCGAGCGCCTCGGGCTGGCCGCGCGTGCAGTGCGCGACCAGATGTCCAACGACACCTGGATGGTGCTGGCGGCGGTGGAACGCGCGCTGCTGCACGCACCGGATTCACCGCCCGAATCGCGAACCGAGGGCGACGCGTTCCTGTCGTCGACGAACAACCTGACACTGGCCGGGATGCTGGCGCTGTCCGGGGTGGCCGCCGAATCGATGGTCCAGGATGTCGGCTGGACGATGATGGACATCGGCAAACGCATCGAACGGGGGCTGGCGTTGACTGCACTGCTGCGTGCGACGCTGACGACGGTCCGAAACCCCAGTGCTGAGCAAACCATCACCGAGTCCACGCTGGTGGCGTGTGAGTCTTCGGTCATCTACCGACGGCGCACGCTGGGCAAGGTTAGTGTGGCTGCCGTGGCCGACCTGGTGTTGTTCGACGCCGAGAACCCGCGGTCGCTGGTCTACCAACTCGAGCGGCTGCGCGCCGACCTCAAGGCGCTGCCCGGATCGTCCGGTTCGTCGCGGCCGGAGCGGCTGGTCGACGAGATCGCCACCCGGCTGCGCCGGCTCGATCCGGCCGACCTGGAAGCTGTCACCCCCGACGGACGACGTGCGGAGCTCGCCGACCTGCTCGACGGCATGCACAGCGACCTGCGCGACCTGTCGGGCGTCATCACCACGACCCATCTGTCGCTGCCGGGTGGCATGCAACCGCTGTGGGGTCCCGACGAGCGCCGGGTGGTGCCGTGACCCACGGGCCCACCGGCACCGCGGCCGGCCGGTGCTACCAGATCACGCACCGCACGGTGTACCGCTACTCCGATGTCGTCACGAGCTCGTACGGCCGTGGCTTTCTCACCCCGCGTGACTCGGTGCGTCAACGCTGCCTGTCCCATGAGCTGGTGATCGAACCGGGGGCCGCCGACAGTTCCACCAGCCGTGACGCCTACGGCAACCTCAGCTCGTACTTCCATGTCACCGAGCGCCACCAGACGCTGACGATCACCAGCAATTCCGTGGTTGAGGTGGACCCGGTACCGCCGGAGCTGTACGGCAGTGGGTCGGCGCTGGCGCCCTGGGAGATCGCCCGGCCGGTCGGGCTCGACGGTGCGCTTGCGACGGAGTTCGTCCTGGACCTACAACCCCCGGAGATCACCGACGAGGTGCGCGCCTACGCCGCACCGAGTTTCGTGCCGGGCCGCCCGCTGATCGAGGTGCTTGCAGACCTCAATTTCCGCATCTACTCCGAATTCACCTACCGGTCCGGGTCGACGACGGTGTCCACTGGGGTCAGCGAGGTTTTGGCGGCGGGGGAAGGGGTATGTCAGGACTTCGCGCGGCTCGCGATCGCCTGCTTGCGTGCCAACGGGCTGGCCGCCAGTTACGTTTCGGGGTATCTGGTCACCGACCCGCCCCCCGGGAAGGAGCGCATGTTCGGCATCGACGCGACCCACGCCTGGGTATCGGTGTGGACGCCGCAGAATCAGTGGCTGGGTTTGGATCCGACCAACGACCAAATGGTCGACGAGCGCTACATCGTCGTCGGATTCGGCCGCGACTACGCCGACGTACCGCCGCTGCGGGGCATCATCTACACGGATTCGGAGAGCAGCGTGATCGACGTCGCCGTCGATGTGGCGCCGTTCGAGGGGGGAGTACTGCATGCGTGACTTCACGTGTCCCAACTGCGGCCAGCACCTGGCGTTTGAGAACTCGGTGTGCTTGTCCTGTGGCAGCGCACTCGGGTTCTCGCTCAACGAGATGGCGCTGCTGGTCATCGCCTCCGGCGAGGACAGCGACCACGGCGGCGCCGTCGACGCCAGCCGATACCAGTTGTGTGCGAATCTGCATCTGGCCGAATGCAATTGGTTGGTCGAGGTGGCGCCGGTCCCTCGGCAGTGTCCGTCGTGTGCGCTGACCCGGACCCGCCCGAACGACTCCGACACCAAGGCGCTAGCGGTGTTCGCCGAGGCCGAAAGGGCCAAGCGGCGGCTCATCGCCGAACTGTACGAACTGAAACTACCGATCGTGGGACGAGACGAGGATCCCCAGTACGGCCTGGCGTTCGACCTGCTCTCCAGTGAGTTCGAGCAGGTGTTCACCGGCCACGAAAACGGTGTCATCACACTGGATCTCGCGGAGGGCGATGATGTACATCGCGAGCAACTGCGTACGGAGATGGACGAGCCGTACCGCACGCTGCTCGGCCACTTCCGCCACGAGATCGGCCATTACTACTACTACCGTGTGGTCGACCCGTCGCAGGCGTACTCGCAGCGGTTCCGCGAGCTGTTCGGCGACCCCGACGCCGACTACCAGGCGGCGCTGGATCGCCACTACAACGAAGGCGCGCCGCCGGGCTGGGATGACATTTACGTTTCCTCCTACGCCACTATGCATCCGGCCGAAGACTGGGCTGAAACCTTCGCGCACTACCTGCACATCCGCGACACGCTGGACACCGCGGCGGCGTTCGGCGTCGCTCCGGCGGCAGCGACTTTCGAGCGACGGATGTTGGGCCCCAGCGGATTTGACACCATCATCGACATGTGGCTTCCGTTGGCGTGGGCGCTGAACATGGTGAATCGCTCGATGGGCAAGGAAGACCTCTACCCGTTCGTGCTGCCGCCGGCAGTGCTGGAGAAGATGCGGTTCGTCCACACCATCATCGACGAGATCACGTCGGACCGGGCCAGGTTGGCCGACGTCAGCGGCGCCGGCCAGCAGCAGTCCCAGACCTGAGCGCTCGCGCTACGAGGTGAGCCGCAGGTACGCCCGCCCGCGCGGCGAGAGCCGGTAGCCGACGTCGAGGCTGATGGTCAGGCCCAGACCCTTGAGCTGGCGCACCCGGCGCTTGAAGCGAGGCACGTCCAGTCCGACCCTGGCGGCCAGGTCGGGCGCGCGGATGGCCTCATTGGTGCCGATCATCTCCAGGTACTGCCGGGTCCACGGCGAGCTCGCCGCGTCCCAGCGGGCCAGGCGGGCCGAGATCGCCCGGATGTCGGCGTCGGTGAGGCGATCGTCGGCGGCGAGCTCCGGGCGCTCGTCGGGCGCCAGAAACGACACCGCGATCGCGTAGGTGTGCCGGGCCGGCCGGCGATCCAGCTCGGCCTGCGCGGTCTTGGCGTCCGGATACCCCGCCGCGCGGGCCTGCGCGGCGGTCACCCGGTAGCGCCCCGGGTACTCGGTGACGTCGTCGATGCAGATGGTGCCGGCCACCGTCCGCTGGGTTCCGCCCGGCTTTGCCCGCGCGATGTCCCATCGCCGCAAGACCAACGTGATGCTGCCGTTCGCGATGCCCTCGGCGGTGGCGCGGTTCAGCAACACGCGGCCGATGTTATGCCGAGACGGCCGCCGTCGTCCCTACGATCACCCGGTGGCTGATCGCTATGGCACCGATGTCCTCGCCAACGACCCTCACAACTCGCGCAAGACCCGTTCCACCGAGCAACCGCTGGAACACGGCATGGTCGTCGAGGATGTCGAGACCGGCTACGTGGGCGCGGTGGTGCGGATCGAGTTCGGGCGGATGGAGCTCGAGGACCGCCACGGCCGCAGGCGACCCTTCCCGATCGGCCCCGGATACCTCGTTGACGGTCGGCCGGTCATCCTCGTCGCGCCGCGAGGTCCGGGCACCCGCGGCCGCGGCGCGGACCGCATCGGGCTCGGTGGCGGTTCCCGGAGCGCGCGCCCGGGTGGCGCTCGCCGGCCGGATCTACGTCGAGGGTCGCCACGACGCCGAGCTTGTCGAACAGGTGTGGGGCGACGACCTGCGCGTCGAGGGAGTGGTGGTCGAGCACCTAGGCGGCGTCGACGATCTGGTCGGCATCGTCGACCAGTTCCGGCCCGGCCCCGGGCGCCGGCTCGGCGTGCTCGTCGACCACCTGGTGGCCGGCTCGAAGGAGGCCCGCATCGCGCAGGCCGTCCGCCGCGGACCGGGTGGCTCGCACACGCTGGTCGTCGGGCACCCCTACGTCGACGTCTGGGAGGCCGTCAAGCCCGGCCGCCTCGGACTGCGGGCCTGGCCGGTCGTGCCGCGCGGCGTGGGCTGGAAGCGTGGTGTGTGCCAGGCCATGGGCTGGCCGCACGCGACGCAGGCCGATATCGCCCGGGCCTGGCGGCGGATCCGCACCAGCGTCCGTGACTGGAACGACCTCGAACCGGCGCTAATCGGCCGGGTCGAGGAGCTCATCGACTTCGTGACCCAGCCCGGGGCGTGACGACGGGGTCACGTGGTAAGCCTGAAGCGTGTCCGACGGTCTGTTCGACCTACCCGGCGCGTCGAACCCGAGCAACAGCGGCTGGGACGTAGGAGCGTCTGCGCCGCTGGCGGTAAGGATGCGCCCGGCGACCCTCGACGAGGTGGTCGGGCAGGACCATCTGCTGCAGCCGGGCTCGCCGCTGCGCAGGCTGGTGGAGGGCTCGGGCGCGGCGTCGGTCATCCTCTACGGCCCGCCGGGCACCGGTAAGACGACGCTGGCGGCGCTGATCTCCGGAGCCACCGGACGGCGGTTCGAGGCGCTGTCGGCGCTGTCGGCCGGCGTCAAGGAGGTCCGCGCCGTGATCGATGTCGCGAGGCGTGCCGCCGCGCACGGCGAGCAGACCGTGCTGTTCATCGACGAGGTGCACCGGTTCTCCAAGACCCAGCAGGACGCGCTGCTGTCGGCCGTCGAAAACCGGGTGGTGCTGCTGGTGGCGGCCACCACCGAGAACCCGTCATTCTCCGTGGTGGCGCCGCTGTTGTCGCGGTCGCTGATCCTGCAGTTGCAGCCGCTGACCGCCGACGACATCCGCACCGTGGTGCGCCGCGCCATCGAGGACCCGCGCGGTCTCGGCGGGCAGGTCGAGGTGGCCCACGACGCCGTCGACCTGCTGGTGGCGCTCTCGGCCGGAGATGCTCGACGAGCGCTGACCGCACTCGAGGTGGCGGCCGAGGCCGGATCCGAGGTGACGGTGGAGGCGATCGAGCAGTCACTGGACAAGGCCGCGGTGCGCTACGACCGTGACGGCGATCAGCACTACGACGTCATCAGCGCGTTCATCAAGTCCATCCGCGGCTCCGACGTCGACGCCGCCCTGCACTACCTGGCCCGGATGCTGGTCGCCGGCGAGGATCCGCGGTTCGTCGCCCGTCGGTTGATGATCCTGGCCAGCGAGGACATCGGGATGGCCGATCCGACCGCGTTGCAAACCGCGGTCGCCGCCGCGCAGACGGTGCAGTTGATCGGCATGCCCGAGGCCCAGCTCACGCTGGCGCACGCCACCGTCCACCTGGCCACCGCGCCGAAGTCCAACGCGGTGACCACGGCGCTCGGGGCGGCGATGAGCGATATCCGGGACGGCAAGGCCGGCCTGGTGCCGACCCATCTGCGCGACGGCCATTACTCGGGGGCCACCAAGCTGGGCAACGCGATGGGCTACGTGTACTCGCACGATGACCCGGATGGGGTTGTGCCGCAACAGTATCCACCCGATGAACTGGTCGGCGTCGACTACTACCGGCCAACGAGCCACGGTGCAGAGCGCGAGATCGCCACCCGGCTGGACCGGCTGCGCGCGATCATTCGCAAGAAGCGCTGACGACACTCGCCGAAATCGACGTTTTGGCGGCCGCTACTCGCACTTATCCGCCCAAACGTTGGTTTGGGCGAAAAGCACCCCTTGACACCCCACGCACCCGCATCTAACTTTGTAGTCAATCGATTGGTTGATCAAATGTAAGGTTGACAATTGGGTAGTGATGGAGATGAAGACACTCGGCTGGACCGTGCCTTCATGGCGCTGGCCGACCCGGTACGGCGGGCCATCGTGGCGCGTCTGTCCCGCGGACCGGCCACGGTCAACGAACTGGCCGCGCCGTTCGACATCACGAAACAGGCTGTGTCCAAGCACATTCAGGTGCTCGAGCATGCGGGGCTGGTCACCCGGACCCGCGACGCGCAGCGCCGGCCGGTCCATCTCGACGCGGCCGCGCTGGAGCGGCTGACCGCGTGGATCGACCACTACCGCCTGGACGCCGAACGCAGTTACCGCCGGCTGGACGCACTGCTGGCAGCGATAACCGACACAACCAAGGAAGGAAGAGAAAAATGACGAACGCACTGAACCTGGTGGCCCCGGTCGACACCCTGGCCATGGAGTTCACCCGGGAGTTCGACGCGCCGGTGCAGGCGGTGTTTCGCGCCCACGCCGAGCCGGATCTGGTCAAGCAGTGGCTGGGGCCGCGAGGCCTCGAGATGGACATCGAGCATTGGGACTTTCGCACCCACGGTGGCTACCGCTACGTGCACTCCGACGACAACGGCGAGTACCGGTTCAACGGCACCTTCCACAAGGTGCGCGACAACGAATTCATCATCCAGACCTTCGAATTCGAGGGCGCACCGGACATGGTGAACATCGAGTACATGTGGTTCGAGGACCTCGGCGGTGGTCGCACCCGGCTGCGCGGCCGGTCCATCTGCCCCAACACCGAGGCCCGCGACGCGCTGCTGTCCTCGGGCATGGAGGGCGGCATGACCGAGGGCTACGAGCGCCTTGACGAGCTCCTGAAGAACTTCTGATGGATTGGACGCTTGAGGTGGTGGTTGTCCCGGTCAGCGATGTTGACCGGGCCATCGCCTTCTACCGCGACCAACTGGGATTTCACCTCGACCACGACACCCGGGCCGGGGAGATGCGGTTCGCGCAGCTCACACCGCCCGGGTCGGGCTGCTCCATCGTGCTCGGTGGCGAGCAGGCCATGGCGCCGGGCTCGCTCAAGGGCCTGCAGCTCGTGGTCGCGGACGCCCATCGGGCCCGTGAACAACTGGACGAGCGGGGCGTCGCCGTCGGCGAGATCGACGTCATGGATGAGCGCGACGGCGGCACGCTGTTCGGCTTCGCGGACCCCGACGGCAACGGTTGGGTGGTCCAGCAGATCAAGGCGCGTGCGGATCGGCCGCTGATCCCGCGCTGACGCGCTACCGGAGTAGTCCGGAACGCCTGCCGCCGAACAGGCTGGTACGCCTGCGGCCCATGAGCGCCGAGACCAGGGCCACGCCGAGGGCGGCGACGATGACCTGGACCAGAAGTTCGAGCCAGTCGATGCCGTTCGTGACGATCGGGATGCCCATGGCGCGGGCAAGCGCCGTGCCGATGAACGCCGAGACGATGCCGACCAGGATCGTCAAGAGCATCCCGATCGGCTGCCTACCGGGAACCAAGAGTCGGCCAATCACGCCGACCACGATGCCGATCAGAATCGCGCTGAGGATGCCGGTGATAGTCATAGTTCCTCCTACGGAGACCGGGTTGCAGCCGGAATACCCTGAATGCGCCGGGGAAAAACGATCCGTAGGCTCGGGAACGTGGACACCGAGGTACTCGACGTCGACACCGCCCGGCGCCGCATCGTCGATCTCACCGGCGCCGTGCGCTCATTCTGCGGCGGCCACCAGGACGGCCTGTGCAACGTTTTCGTGCCGCACGCCACCGCCGGGGTCGCGATCATCGAGACGGGCGCGGGGTCCGATGAGGACCTCGTGGACACACTGGAACGGCTGCTGCCGCGCGACGATCGCTACCGCCACGCACACGGTTCACCCGGCCACGGCGCGGACCACATCATGCCGGCGCTGGTGGCACCGTCGGTGACGGTGCCCGTACAGGGTGGCGAGCCGCTGCTGGGAACCTGGCAGAGTGTCGTGCTGGTCGACCTCAACCGCGACAATCCGCGGCGTTCGGTGCGGCTCAGCTTTATCGCCGGAGCCGCAGAAGCGGCGACATCCTAACTGCGCGTAACCCTGGCACCATCAGCCGCGCCCGTTCGTTGTCTTTCTAGTGTGGCTTCCAAGACCGGTACTGTAGTGCGGTCGAGATAGAAGAACCACGAGGAAGAGGGACGTGCAGACACACGAGATCAGGAAGCGTTTCCTCGATCACTTCGTGAAGGCGGGCCACACCGAGGTGCCCAGCGCCTCGGTGATCCTTGACGACCCCAACCTGCTGTTCGTCAACGCGGGCATGGTGCAGTTCGTGCCGTACTTCCTCGGCCAGCGCACCCCGCCGTACTCGACGGCCACCAGCATCCAGAAATGCATCCGCACACCGGATATTGACGAAGTCGGCATCACCACCCGGCACAACACGTTATTCCAGATGGCGGGGAACTTCTCGTTTGGCGACTACTTCAAACGAGAAGCCATCGAGTTTGCGTGGACGCTGCTGACAAACCCGGTCGCCGAGGGCGGCTACGGGTTCGATCCCGAACTACTTT
>JBEVHG010000067.1:0-12356 GCA_040511335.1 Mycobacterium sp.
ACGCGGCCCGGCCCGCCGACCAGAGTCATGGCCATGGAGACTCGACGCCGCCGCAAGGTCGTGGAGTGGGTGCGGCGCTACCTACCCTTGGAGATCGCCGGGTGGGTCGGTGAGCTCGGCTCCGCGGCCGCCATGTACTGGCTGACCGGGTCGTTCGCCGCTGCCGTGGTC
Organism: Mycobacterium sp.; assembly: GCA_040511335.1. Lineage (GTDB taxonomy): Bacteria > Actinomycetota > Actinomycetes > Mycobacteriales > Mycobacteriaceae > Mycobacterium. Next base: position 172 of record JBEVHG010000067.1, read on the forward strand.
GTCGGGACGATCGGCGCCTCCGTTGGTTACTACGCCACGGCCTACGTTAACGGTGTGCGCTGGTCGTATCGGGCCCAGCAGAGCCGGTCGTGGCCGAATCGCCAATGCCCTGTCGTTGCGCAGTATCGCCGTCGAATTCGGTCCGGCCGAGGTGATCGACAGCATCATCATCCGGCCGGTTGCGCTCTACGCCGGGCCGTACATCCTCGGCAACGTGGCGGTGGGCTGGGTCGTCGGAAGTTTGGTGGCCGATATCGCCTTCTACGTCATGGCGATCTTCTCCTACGAACGGTTCACCGGTTTGTTGGCGCGGCCGCAACGTGAACGGGCGAAGGACGATGAACTCGACGCGACGGTCGCTGCTGCGTGAGCGCCTGCGGGTCGAGGCCGCCGCGCAGGATTGGCGCGCGCTGATCGCCGAATACGGCACGCCGTTGCTCGTCCTCGACCCCGGGCGGGTCGTCGAGCAGTACCGGCTGCTGACCACTCACCTGCGCGGCGTCGGTCTGCACTATGCGGTCAAGGCGTTGCCACATCCGGCGGTGCTGACGGCCATCGAGGCGTGTGGCGGCGGCTTCGACGTCGCCGCGAACACCGAAGTGAACCTGGTGCGATCGCTGGGGATTTCGACGGACCGCTGCATTTACAGCCATCCGATCAAGAAGGCCGCCGACATCGAGCACGCCTACCGCGCCGGGATCCGCACGTTCGTCGTCGACAATCCGCTCGAGGCGCAGAAGTTCACCGGTCTGCCCGGCGATATCGAGATCCTGGTTCGGCTGGCTTTCCACAATCCATCGGCCAAGTCGGACTTGTCGGCGAAGTTCGGTGCCGACCCCGCCGACGCGGAGCTCGTCGTCAAGCAGGTCCTGGCCGCCGGCCCGCGGTTCGTCGGATTCAGCTTCCACGTAGGCAGTCAGGGCTCCTCGGTGCAGCCCTACCGCGCCGCCCTGCGTACGACGGTCGAGCTGGCCCGCCAGGTGCGGCACAGCCTGGGCGTGTCAGCGGCGACGATCGACATCGGCGGCGGGTTCCCGGTGTCTTACCGGGAGGAGATGCCGCCGATAAGCGTGATCGGCGCGATCATCGACGACGTTCTCGGCCCCGATCACGGCTTCACCGTGCTGGCCGAACCGGGCCGGATCCTGGCCGCCCCCTGCATGACGCTGCTCACCGGTGTCGTCGGCACCGCGACGCGGGCGGACCGGGTTTGGCACTACCTGGACGACGGCCTGTACGGCAGCTACTCGAACATCCTCACCGAGGATGTGCACCCGCCGATCCTGGCGCTCTGCGAGCTTGACGCTGGCCCGCCACGCCCATTGGCCCCCGTCACGCTCGCCGGACCGACGTGCGACAGCGTCGACGTAATCGCCCGTGACTATCCGATGCCGCCGCTGGCCGTCGGCGATATCGTCGTCAGCCCGCTGATGGGCGCCTACACCGCGGTGACGTCCTCGCGCTTCAACGGCATCACAGAGACGCCGGTCGTGGTGTCGAGGCGCTGACTTCCTTCAGCGCGAGCGTTACCCACGACGATCGGCCGCGTGCGCGTTGGTGCGCGAAATCGAGGACGCTGAAAAGGATTCGGCCGACGAGCCGGGCTCGCCTCGGTTTGACACGCGGATGAGTGACGCCTCAACGCGAGCGTGCGCTAGCGTGGGTGGTCGAATCGCTAAGGCGGTCGGTGTTCATCAGTACGTGAACGGTGATCCGACGCCCAACCAGCACAGGAGAGGTCATGACCGACTCGCCCGGTAGCCCCGGATATCCGCCCGGACAGCCGACTGGCCAGTACGCTGCGCCAACCCAGCAGTTCGGCAAGGTCGACGACGGCCCGGGCAAGCTGCCGGTGTACCTGACCGCCGCCGTCGCGGTGCTGGGTCTGGCGGTATATCTCGCAAGCTTCGGCCCGTATTTCACCGGGACGATCGGGGCCGAGTTGTTCGCCCCGATCCCGCTGTACATCGGCATTGTGGTGGCGATATTGGCCGGTCTGCTCGCGGCCGTCAGCCTGGTGCCCAAGCAGCCCGCCGGCCATGCCGTGGTGGCGGTGCTTGCCGTGCTGGGCTTCCTGCTGGTGATGGGGCTTGTCATCACCGCGCCGGAAGGGGTGTCGATCGACTGGGGGCTGTACCTCATCATCGCGTTCACGGCACTTCAGGCGATCGTCGCGGTCGTCGCGTTGTTGGTCGACGCCGGGGTCATCGCCCCGCCGGCGCCGCGGCAGAAGTATGACCAGCAACAGCAGTACGGGCAGTACGGCGGCCCGGGAGGCTACTACGGACAGCCCGGCCAGCACGCCGCGCATCACGGCGGTCCGCCGCAGCATCAGCAGCGTCCGGGATATCCGAGCCAGTACGGCGGCCATCCCGGCGGGCCGTCCACCGGCGGGTACTCGGCGCTCCCGCAGAGCGGGCCCCCGACGCCGCCCACCGGTTTCCCGGCCTACGGCCAGCCGCAACCCAGCTCGGCTCCCACCACCCAGGTTCCGGCGCAACCGCAGCAGTCGTCCTCCACTGCCGGCGGCTCCGCCGAGCGTCCGCACGGGCAACAGTCCGGTCCGACGCCGTCGTAATGCGAGCCGCGCGCGCGTAGCCGTTTGCGCGGAACACTAACGGGAGTGGACAACCGGCCGGTCGGTACACGCCAGGCGCGTGAGCTGCTGAGGGTCGCGTTCGGCCCCTCGGTCGTGGCGCTGGTCATCATCGCCGCGGTGACACTGCTGCAGTTGCTCATCGCCAACAGCGATATGACCGGCGCGCTGGGCGCCATCGCCAGCATGTGGCTGGGTGTCCATCTGGTGCCGATCTCCATCGGTGGCAGTGAGCTCGGCGTGATGCCGCTGCTGCCGGTGCTGTTGATGGTGTGGGGCACGGCGCGCACCACAGCGACGGCCACCTCGCCGGGGGCGTCGTGGTTCGTCATCCGCTGGGTTGTCGCCTCGGCGCTGGGAGGGCCGCTGCTGATCGCCGCGATATCGCTGGCCGTCGTCCACGACGCCGCATCGGTGCTGACCGAACTGCAGACTCCGAATGCACTGCGCGCGTTCTGCAGTGTGCTGGCCGTGCATGCCATCGGCGCCGCGATCGGGGTCGGCTCGCGGGTGGGCCGCCGCGCGCTGGCCGGGTCGGCGCTGCCGGACTGGCTGCCCGACGCGTTGCGCGCCGCGGTGGCCGGGGTGCTGGCGCTGGTGGGACTCTCCGGCGTGGTCGCGGTCGGATCGATGGTGGTGCATTGGTCGACGATGCACGACCTGTATGCGGTCACCGACTCGGTTTTCGGGCAGTTCAGCCTCACCGTGTTGTCGGTGTTGTATGCGCCCAACGTGATCGTCGGAACGGCCGCGGTGGCGGTCGGCTCCAGCGCGCATGTGGGGTTGGCCACGTTCAGTTCGTTCACCGTGTTCGGCGGCGACATCCCCGCGTTGCCGGTGCTGGCGGCGGTGCCGACGCCACCGCTCGGCCCGGTGTGGGTGGCGCTGCTGATCGTCGCGGCGGCCTCCGGTGTCGCGGTCGGCCAGCAATGCGCGCGGCGGCCGCTGCCGTTGCTGCCCGCCCTGGGCAAACTGGTGGTCGCCGCCGCGGCCGCCGCGGCGACCATGGCGCTGCTGGGCTACGCAGGCGGGGGCCGGCTGGGCAATTTCGGCGACGTGGGTGTCGACCACGCCATCTTCGGGCCAGCCGTTTTCCTCTGGTTTGTCGGGATCGGCGCGCTGACCGTGGCGATGGCGGGCGGGATTGCCCGGCGACCCAAGCCGGTACCCGCGCCGGAGCCCGAACCCGAGCCGGAAGCCGAACCCGAGCCGGAAGCCGAACCCGAACCCGAACCGGAGCCCGCGGACGAAGCCGAAGCACCGGCCGACGAGGACGAGGCCGCGGTCGAACTCGACGAGGACGTGGGGGCCGCCGAGGATGCCGGAGCACCGGCGGATCCCGAGCTCGACCCGGAGGAACACTTCGTCACCGACACGGACGGCACGCCCGACGCGACCGGCGACGATAGCCGCGGCGCCGCCGATTAGGCTCATCGAGTGCAGCAACCGCTCCGTGTGCCCCCGAGCGCACCGGCACGGCTGGTGGTGCTGGCTTCTGGCACCGGTTCGTTGCTCGCATCGCTGCTTGACGCCGCGGTCGACGACTACCCGGGCCGGGTGGTGGCCGTCGGCGCGGACCGTGACTGCAAGGCCCTCGACATCGCGGCGGCCGCATCGGTGCCGACCTACACCGTGCGGCTGGGCGACTACCCCGACCGTGCGGCCTGGGACGCGGCCATCACCGAAGCCACCGTCGCCCACCAACCGGACCTGGTGGTGTCGGCCGGATTCATGAAACTCCTTGGGCCGCAATTTCTTTTACGGTTCATCGGCCGGGTGGTCAACACCCACCCGGCGTTGCTGCCGGCATTCCCCGGCGCACACGCGGTGCCCGCGTCACTGGATTACGGCGTCAAGGTGACCGGCTGCACCGTGCACCTGGTCGACGCGGGCACCGACACCGGGCCGATCCTGGCGCAGCACGCCGTCGAGGTGCTCGATGACGACGATGAACAGACCTTGCATGAGCGCATAAAGGTCGTCGAACGGCGGCTGCTGGTGGATGTTCTGGCCGCGGTGGCGACCCGGGGCGTGACCTGGACCGGACGAAAGGCAACCATAGGATGAGCGACAAGCGGCCGATCCGGCGGGCGTTGATCAGCGTGTACGACAAGACCGGCCTGGCCGAGCTGGCCCGCGGCCTGCACGAGGCCGGTGTGGACATCGTCTCCACCGGGTCGACAGCCAAAACCATTGCCGGCGTGGGTGTTCCGGTCACACCGGTAGAGGACGTCACCGGCTTTCCGGAGGTGCTCGACGGCCGGGTCAAGACCCTGCATCCGCATGTGCACGCCGGGCTGCTGGCCGATCTGCGCAAACCCGAACATGTTTCGGCGCTGTCCGAACTCGGCATCGCCGCGTTCGAACTCGCGGTGGTGAATCTGTATCCGTTCACCGAGACGGTCGACTCCGGCGCGGGCCTCGACGAATGCGTCGAGCAGATCGACATCGGCGGACCGTCGATGGTGCGGGCCGCCGCGAAGAACCATCCCAGCGTAGCGGTGGTCGTCGACCCACTCGGTTATGACGGCGTGCTGGCCGCAGTACGGGCCGGTGGGTTCACGCTGGAGGAACGGAAGAAGCTGGCGTCGTTGGCATTTCGGCATACCGCCGAGTACGACGTCGCGGTGGCATCGTGGATGGGGTCGGTGCTCGCGCCAGAGCATCAGCTGTTGCCGGCCTGGGTCGGCGCGACGTGGCGGCGGGCCGCGGTGCTGCGGTACGGGGAGAACCCGCACCAGAAGGCCGCACTGTACCGCAACGACGCGTCATGGCCGGGTCTGGCGCAGGCCGAGCAGTTGCACGGTAAAGAGATGTCCTACAACAACTTCACCGACGCCGACGCCGCGTGGCGCGCCGCGTTTGACCATGAAGAAACCTGTGTGGCCATCATCAAGCACGCCAATCCGTGCGGCATCGCCATCTCGTCAGTTTCGGTCGCCGATGCGCACCGCAAGGCCCACGAGTGCGATCCGCTGTCCGCATTCGGAGGCATCATCGCCGCCAACACCGAGGTCAGCGTCGAGATGGCCGAGACGGTCGCCGACATCTTCACCGAAGTGATCGTCGCCCCGGCCTACGAACACGGCGCGGTGGAAGTCCTTGCGCGCAAGAAGAACACCCGCGTGCTGGTGGCCGCCGAGCCGCTGCCGGGCGGCACCGAACTGCGCCAGGTCAGCGGGGGCCTGCTGCTGCAGCAACGTGACGCCATCGACGCCCCCGGCGACAATCCCGCCAATTGGACGCTGGCCACCGGCTCGCCCGCCGACCCCGCGACCCTGGCGGACCTGACGTTCGCGTGGCGCGCCTGCCGTGCGGTGAAGTCCAATGCGATCGTCATCGCCGCGGACGGCGCCACCGTCGGTGTCGGCATGGGCCAGGTGAACCGCGTCGACGCCGCCCAGCTGGCCGTGCAGCGCGCCGGTGACCGGGTGCGTGGCGCGGTGGCGGCCTCCGACGCGTTCTTTCCGTTCCCCGACGGGCTGGAGACGTTGACCGACGCCGGGGTGAAGGCGATCGTGCACCCCGGCGGGTCGATGCGCGACGACCTGGTAACCGCAGCCGCCGAGGCAGCTTCTGTCACGCTGTACCTCACCGGAGCCCGTCACTTCGCGCACTGACGATTTCCAGCGCTCGCGCGGAGGTAGGACTGCCACTACTCGACGGCCGTCGTAGCGTGGAGTGGTGACCCAACCTCATGATCTGCCCCGGACCGTCGGCGAGCTGAAAGCTTGCGGTCATCGCGAGCGGGGCGTCAAACAGGAAATCCGGGAAAACTTGCTGGCCGCGCTGGCCGAGGGCCGAGACGTGTGGCCGGGCATCCTGGGCTTCGAGGACACCGTGATCCCGCAGCTCGAGCGGGCGCTGATCGCCGGGCACGACGTCGTGCTGCTCGGTGAACGCGGCCAGGGCAAGACGCGGCTGCTGCGCGCGCTGACCGGGCTGCTCGACGACTGGACCCCGGTGATCGCCGGCGCCGAACTCAACGAGCATCCGTACACGCCGATTACGCCGGGCTCTATCCGACGCGCCGCCGAGATGGGCGACGACCTGCCGGTCGCGTGGCGGCACCGCAGCGAGCGCTACACCGAGAAGCTGGCCACCCCGGACACCAGCGTTGCCGACCTGGTGGGTGACATCGATCCGATCAAGGTGGCCGAGGGCCGCAGCCTGGGGGACCCGGAGACCATCGCCTACGGCCTTATTCCGCGGGCGCACCGCGGCATCGTCGCCGTCAACGAGCTGCCCGACCTCGCCGAGCGCATCCAGGTGTCGATGCTCAACGTGATGGAGGAGCGCGACATCCAGGTGCGCGGCTACACGCTGCGGCTACCGCTGGACGTGCTCGTCGCCGCCAGCGCCAACCCCGAGGACTACACCAACCGCGGCCGCATCATCACCCCGCTGAAGGACCGCTTCGGCGCCGAGATCCGCACCCACTACCCGCTGGAACTCGAGGCGGAGGTCGGCGTCATCAAACAGGAGGCGCACCTGTCGGCGGAGGTGCCCGAGTATCTGCTGGCTGTGCTCGCGCGGTTCGCCCGGAATCTGCGTGAGTCGAATTCGGTCGACCAGCGGTCCGGCGTTTCGGCGCGGTTCGCGATCGCCGCCGCGGAGACCGTCGCCGCCGCCGCGCGGCACCGCTCGGCCGTGCTCGGCGAGGGCGACCCGGTGGCCCGGGTGATCGACCTCTCCACGATCATCGACGTGCTGCGCGGCAAGCTGGAGTTCGAATCCGGTGAGGAAGGCCGCGAGCAGGCGGTGCTGGAGCACCTGCTGCGGCGGGCCACCGCGGACACCGCGCAGCGGCTGCTCGGCGGCATCGACGTGGGGCCATTGGTGCTCGCGATCGAGAACGGTTCAGCGGTCACGACCGGCGAGCGGGTGTCGGCGAGGGAAGTGCTGGCCGCGGTGCCCGAAGTGCCCGCGATTGCCAAGGTCCAGGAGCGGCTGGGCGCCAAGTCCGACGGCCAACGGGCGGCCGCGGTCGAATTGGCGCTGGAGGCGCTTTATCTGGCCAAGCGGATCGACAAGGTGTCCGGCGAGGGCGAAACGGTCTATGGGTAAACACCGTCATGCGCGCTCGTCGCGCTACTCCGCCTACACCGGGGGACCCGACCCGCTGGCCCCGCCGGTCGATCTGCGTGAGGCGTTGGAGCAGATCGGCCAGGACGTCATGGAGGGCACGTCGCCGCGCCGGGCGCTGTCCGAGCTGCTGCGGCGCGGCACCAAGAACATGGCCGGCGCCGATAGGCTGGCCGCCGAGGCGAATCGGCGTCGGCGGGAACTGTTGACGCGCAACAACCTTGACGGCACCCTTCAGGAGATCAAGAAACTACTCGACGAGGCGGTACTGGCCGAGCGCAAGGAACTTGCCCGGGCATTGGATGACGACGCGAGGTTCGGCGAATTGCAGCTCGACTCGCTGTCGCCGTCACCGGCCAAGGCCGTGCAGGAACTGTCCGACTACGACTGGCGCAGCCCAGAGGCACGCGAAAAGTACGACCAGATCAAGGATCTGCTCGGCCGCGAGATGCTCGACCAGCGCTTCGCGGGCATGAAGCAGGCCCTGGAAGGCGCCACCGACGAGGACCGCCAGCGCGTCAACGAGATGCTCGACGATCTGAATGACTTGCTGGACAAGCATTCTCGTGGCGAGGACACGCAGGCCGATTTCGACGACTTCATGGCCAAGCACGGCGAGTTCTTTCCGGAGAACCCGTATAACGTCGAGGAGCTGCTGGACTCGCTCGCGCAGCGGGCCGCCGCGGCGCAGCGCTTCCGCAACAGCCTGTCCGCCGAACAGCGCGCCGAGCTGGATGCGTTGGCGCAGCAGGCATTCGGCTCGCCGGCGTTGATGAACGCGCTGAACCGGCTCGATGCGCACCTGCAGGCGGCCCGGCCGGGCGAGGACTGGACCGGCTCGTCGCGGTTCTCCGGTGACAACCCGTTGGGCATGGGCGAGGGCGCCCAGGCGCTGGCCGACATCGGCGAGCTCGAGCAGCTCGCCGAGGCGCTGTCGCAGAGCTATGCCGGGGCCACGATGGACGACGTCGACCTCGACGCGCTGGCCCGCCAGCTCGGGGAGGAAGCGGCGGTCGACGCGCGCACGCTGGCCGAACTCGAACGGGCGCTGGTCAATCAGGGCTTCCTGGATCGCGGCTCCGACGGTCAGTGGCGGCTGTCGCCCAAGGCGATGCGGCGGCTGGGGCAGGCGGCGTTACGCGATGTGGCAGAACAGTTGTCGGGTCGCCACGGTGAACGCGACACCCGGCGAGCCGGCGCGGCCGGCGAGTTGACCGGCGCGACGCGGCCGTGGCAGTTCGGCGACACCGAGCCGTGGAGCGTCACCCGCACGCTGACCAATGCCGTGTTGCGCCAGGCCGGGGCCGACGGCCCCCACGCGCCGATTCGCATCACCGTCGACGATGTTGAGATCTCCGAAACCGAGACCCGGTCGCAGGCCGCGGTGGCGCTGCTGGTGGACACCTCGTTTTCGATGGTGATGGAGAACCGCTGGCTGCCGATGAAGCGCACCGCGTTGGCGCTCAACCATCTGGTCAGCACGCGGTTCCGCTCGGATGCGTTGCAGATCATCGCGTTCGGCCGCTACGCACGGACCGTCACGGCCGCGGAACTGACCGGGCTGGAGGGCGTCTACGAGCAGGGCACCAACCTGCACCACGCGCTGGCTCTGGCCTGCCGCCATCTGCGCCGCCACCCCAACGCCCAGCCGGTGGTGCTCGTCGTCACCGACGGCGAACCCACCGCGCATCTGGAGGACCTCGACGGCGACGGGTCCGCGGTGTTCTTTGATTACCCGCCGCATCCCCGCACGATCGCGCACACCGTGCGTGGCTTCGACGATGTCGCGCGCCTCGGCGCGCAGGTGACGATCTTCCGCTTGGGTAGCGACCCCGGGCTGGCGCGGTTCATCGACCAGGTGGCCCGGCGGGTGGAGGGCAGGGTGGTGGTGCCCGATCTGGACGGATTGGGCGCTGCTGTCGTCGGCGACTATTTGCGGTCGCGACGCCGACGGCGGTAGGCCCGGTCAGCTAACCGCCGGCCAGGTGATTTCGAAATACCCGGACTCCCGACCTCGATCGATCCCGTGCAGTATGTTTGCTGAGGGTCGGGTGGCGCTAGCGAATGGGGAAGCATCGCGATGCATCGGACAGTGTCCGCGCGCTCTAGTCGCAGAAAGGCATTGACGGGCGGGCTAAAACGCGCACTTGCACCGTCGCTGGTGAGTGGCGCGGCACTGGCAACTGCGGCTGCGGTCGGAAGCGTGGCGGCCACACAACCGCAGTCCGTGGCCTCGACGCCCGTGGAACTGGCGGCGCTCATCGTGGTGGGTAGCTCCACCAATCCCACCGGCGACGGCATCCGAGAGTTTTACGGCGGCAAGTTCGAACCGGCGGACGGCCAAGTCACCACGGTCAACTTCTGGACCGGCCCGCCCGGTATCTATCAGGGCATAGAGCAGAACATCGCCGATGACGATACCGTGGTGTTGTCCTCCGGCTGGGGCGCCGCCAACATCAGCTTGTTGCTGACGTACCTGAACGCGACCGGCTCCAACGACCCCGTCCTGACCAACCCGAAGTTGTATGTCCTCGACAACAACGTGGCGACCCCGAACGGTGGCTACGGGACCCGGCTTCCGGCGTTCGTGCTGCTCGGAGTTAACCCGATACCCACGCCGACCGACCCGGGCGTTCCGGTGGTGAATGTCGTGTACGAGTACGACATCAATTCCATCATCCCCGCGTACCTGTGGACCGGTCCGGCATATGCGAACTCGCTCATGGCGTATTTCGATCGCCGACTGAACCAGGACGAGCTGTATCTACCTGTGGACGATGAAGGCAACCCGCTCGACGCCGACGGGAAGCCGCTGCCCGCTGGGTCTTGCGAAGGAACTCCGTGCAGGGTCCAGGTGGGTGTGGACGACGAGGGGGAACCTGAATACGCCCGGGTCTTGGTCGTCGACGACACCACGTACGTGAGCTACGAGTCGAATCGCCTGCCGTTGGTGGAACCGCTTCGGCTTCTCGGTGAGCCGGGCGACATGATCGCCGACGCCGTTGAACCGGCGGCCCGAGCCGTCGTCGACTATGGGTATCCCTACAACGACCCGTTGGCCGCTCCCGACGAATACATACCTGCGCGCGTGCTTCCGCGTCCGGGGGAGACCGCGACATTCGTCAAGCGGTTCACCGACGGTGTGCGGGAGGGGCTGGAGACAGTCAACGACGATGCGCCGGCGACACCCGGCTTGTCGGAGTCGCGGACCTCGGGCGCGGCCACCGTCGGGACCAACGAGACTCCGGACCCGGCGCCGACCATCAAGCGGAAGCCACCGATCAGCGTCGTCAAGGACAGCCTCAACTTCACGCCGAAAACGCGCGGCGAAAGGGCGTCGTCCGGCCGAGGCTCCGGTCCGATCAGCACGGCGATCAAGGCGAGCCTGGACCGACTCACCAAGCGGACGGCGCCAGATAACGGCGACGCCGACACGGACGGCGGCTCGCAGGATCCGGCTAGTGCGCGGATCGGCTCACCAGCGCCCGTTAAGCTTCCGGCGAACTCTGAACGCAATAAGCATGCTGACATACCTTCAGCAAACGATGCCTAGGGCCGTGCTCGCGATTCGAGGCAGGGCGTGTGGCACTTCGCGGGTGGCGGGGATGCGGTGCGCCGTGGGACAGACGTCACCACCAACAGATCCCGGTGCAGACGTTAACTGATCGGCCGTGGACGCGCTGACCGATGTAATGCAGAGCTCAGCTAGTTTCGCATGGCTGTCATAGCCGTTGGACAACATAACAGTGACTGATGTGGCTCATGTGGCGGGTGTTACTGTTTGCTCTACGCCAGTGGTGCGGGTCGGTGAACGGAGTCATCCAAATTATTGACGTTTGCGTGTTTCGCTGTGCGCGGCACGGTGAGTTACGATACTTTTCGCGGATCGGGATTGTTCCCCGGCAACTGGCAATCATGTCGACGCGCGGCGGGTCGGCCTCAGGACAGGAAACGTAATGGCGAAACAAGAGGCGATGTCTCTACAGGCGCGGCGTGCCCGCCCGCTTGTCGCGACCGGCATAGCACTTGCTACTACTGGCATCCTCGTCGCCGTACCGGCGATAGCGCCGCCTCTTACAGCTCGGGACGCACAGGTCGCCGAGGACGCCCAGAGTGCGTTGTCGACGGCTCAAGTCAAACTCGCTCTCTCGGCAGAGGCTATCTCGGCCGCTCTCTTGGCGTTCCAGGAGGGTGGGCCGGTGAATGCGGTCCTCGCCGGGGTTGCCGCAGAGCTCGGGGAGGACACTCCGTTGGGAGCCGCTCTCTTGGCGTTCCAGGGTGGTGGGCCTTTAGGGGTGGTTCTCACCGGGCTTGGCACAGCATTGGCGCCTCCGGATGAACCTGCGGCTGCGGGCGACGTGATGGCCTTGGTCGCGCAGTCGGGGGACAGCACGTCGATCACTAGTGTGGGCGGCTTGTTCGGCCAGAACGCGGCGAGGTCCTTCGTCGATGTGTTCGCGCCTTCGCAAGCCGGCGCGGGGACCAACGGCGCGGGGACCAACGG
>JBEVHG010000068.1:0-5460 GCA_040511335.1 Mycobacterium sp.
CTTGAGTTCCTTCTGGACCCATTCGTTGTCCAGGTCGAACTCCTCGGTCTCGGACACCCGGCGCACCTCGAGCTTGACGCCCGTGCCCAGCGGGCACTTCTGCGCCCACTGCTTGGCCTCGTCCTTCGACGACACGTCGAGAATCCAGAAGCCGTTGAACAGCTCCTTGGCCTCGGTGTACGGGCCGTCGGTGACGACCGGCGGATCGGAGTTGAAATCGACGACGAAGCCCTCTTCGGGGCCGGTCAGGCCCTCGCCGGCCAGCAGCACACCGGCCTTGATCAGCTCCTCGTTGTAGCGGCCCATCGCGGCGATGATCTCGTTGAAATCGATGTCCTTCGCGGCTTCCTCGGCCTCGGGGGTGGACCGCATGATCAGCATGTAGCGCGTCATTTGTTGTGTCTCCTTCTGGTGTGTGGAAGGGGCCCGTCCATCGTGCCCTCGTTGACACGTCGAACGGCACCCCCCGAAATCGACACGACGCCCGAATTTCTTGAGAGGAATTTTCAGCTTGCAGAAATCGCAGGTCAGACATGGCACGCTCGACACGAACCAAGGAGGATGGCGATGACACAGCAAGCCGCCGACCTGCCCAATCCGCAGTTCCTCGACGATCGGCCGGCGCACTGGGCGAAGACGAAGTCCGATGACGACGCGATGACCTACCTGGGCCGCACCTGGACCTGGGCGCAGTGGAACGACCGGGTCCGCCGACTGGCCGGCGCACTGGCCGAACTGGGCGTCGGGCGCGGCGACGTGGTCGCGTTCCTGGACAAGAACCATCCGGCCTGCGTCGAGTCGACCCTCGCCGCCGCATCGCTGGGCGCGGCCAACGCGATCATCAACTGCCGGCTGTCCGCCGACGAACTCGACTATGTGCTCAACGATTCCGGCGCCAAGGTGCTTATCGTCGGGTCGGAGCTGCGGCCGCTGATCGACAAGATCCGTGACAAACTGCCCAACGTCCAGCGCGTCATCGAGGTCACCCCGGACGGCGCCGACGGCGACGAGTACGAGGCCCTGTTGGCCGCAGCGACGCCCACCGGCCGCGCCGCCGATGTCGAGCCCGACGACGTGTGCATGGTGATGTACTCGAGCGGCACCACGGGGCGGCCCAAGGGGGTGGCGCTGACGCAGGCCAACCTCATCGCACACACGATCAACGGGTTCGACGGATGGAGCGCCGAGGACGGCGACAAGAACATGGTGGCGATGCCGCTGTTCCACGTGGGCGGCTCGTCCTACGTCCAGTTCGGGCTGCACTACGGCGTGCCCAGTGTGATGACCCGGGACGCCGACGGTGCCTCGCTGGCCGATGCGATCCTGCAGGGCGCCAACCGGACCTTCCTGGTGCCCGCGGTGCTTGCGAAGGTGCTGGAGTCCGGTGAGGACGCGGTCAAGATGTTCAGTCAACTCAAGACATACGCCTATGGTGCGTCCCCGATGCCGCTGCCGTTGCTGCGCGCCGCGCTGAAGGCGTGGCCGGACACCGAGTTCATCCAGGCGTACGGCCTCACCGAGGTGTGCGGCGTGGTCAGTCGTCTGATGCCCGAGGCGCACCGCGACCCCGATCATCAAGAGCGACTGGTGAGCGCCGGACAACTCGTCCCCGGCGCCGAGGTCCGCGTCGTTGACCCGGATCGCCTCACCGACATGCCGGTCGGGGAGCAAGGCGAGCTGTGGTTTCGCACGCCGCAGGTGATGAAGGGCTATCTCAACAAGCCCGACGCGACGGCCGAGGTGATCACCGAGGACGGCTGGTTCCGCACCGGCGACGTGGGCCGCGTCGACGAGGACGGCTTCATCTTCGTGGAGGATCGGCTCAAGGACATGATCATCTCGGGCGGGGAGAACATCTACTCGATCGAGGTCGAGCGGGTACTGGGCGAACATCCGGCGGTGACCGAGGTCGCCGTCATCGGCGTGCCCGACGAGAAGTGGGGCGAAGCGGTCAAGGCGGTCGTCGCGCTGGAGGGCGATGCCTCCGAAGAGGAGCTGATCGCGTGGTGTCGTGAGCGGCTGGCCGGCTACAAATGCCCCAAGACCATCGACATCATGGATGCGTTGCCGCGCAACTCCACCGGCAAGATCCTGAAGAAGGATCTGCGCAAGCCGCACTGGGAGGGCCGCGACCGGTCCACGGTCTAGGCGTCGTGAATCATTGACTTTCGTGCAGTCGCGCGCGGGGTCAGCTCAGCGGTGTATCGCTTCTGCCCACCTACGAGCGACAGTAGTTGTCGCTCGAAGGCGGGCAACGTGAGCCCGTCGCTGGACGACCTGCTGGATCGCCTGCACGTCGTCGCGCTGCCGATGCGCGTGCGCTTCCGCGGCATCACGGTCCGCGAGGTCGCTTTGATCGACGGCCCGGCCGGCTGGGGCGAGTTCAGTGCCTTCGTTGAATACGGGTCCGCGGAGGCGGCGGCGTGGCTGGCCTCGGCGATCGAAGCGGCGTATCGGGACCCGCCGCCGACCCGCCGCGACCGCATCCCGATCAACGCCACCGTGCCGGCCGTCTCCGCCGCCCAGGTGCCCGACGTTCTGGCCCGCTTTCCCGGCGCCCGAACCGCCAAGGTCAAGGTTGCCGAGCCGGGCCAGACGCTGGCCGACGACGTGGCCCGCGTCAACGCTGTCCGCGCGCTGGTGCCGACGGTGCGCGTCGACGCCAACGGCGGCTGGAGCGTCGAGCGGGCCGTCGAGGCCGCCAGCGCCCTGACCGCCGACGGCCCGCTGGAGTATCTCGAACAGCCGTGCGCGACGGTGCCCGAGCTGGCCGAGCTGCGCCGACGCGTCGACGTGCCGATCGCCGCCGACGAGAGCATCCGCAAGGCCGCCGACCCACTGCACGTGGTGCGCTCCGGGGCCGCCGATATCGCGGTGCTCAAGGTCGCGCCGCTGGGCGGGGTGGACAAACTGCTGGACATCGCCGCTGCAATCGACGTGCCGGTCGTGGTGTCCAGCGCGCTGGACTCGGCCGTCGGCATCGGGCGGGGACTGCTGGCGGCCGCGGCGCTGCCGGAGTTGCGGCACGCCTGCGGGCTGGGGACCGGCGGGTTGTTCGTCGACGACGTAGCCGAGCCGCTGACGCCGGTCGACGGGTTCCTGCCCGTCGCGCCCGTGACCCCGGACCCGGCGCGACTTCAGGCGCTGGCCGCCGCGCCCGAGCGCCGGCAGTGGTGGATCGAACGCGTCACGGCGTGCTATCCGCTGATGTCCTGAGCCGGACAGACGTCCGGGGCGAGCATCAGCACCGGCCACAACATCGTGATCTCCCCGAACGCCACCAGATCGGATCCGGCCGGTAGCCGGGTCTGCAATTGCTCCTGCCGCTGCTGCACACGATCGGGGTGGGTGAACGTCCACGCCATGCCGATGATGATGTAGGGAATCGCCAGCCACATCGCGACCTCGATCATCGCTTCGACGCTGACCTTGGTGCTCAGCACCCGGCGCAGCCACGTCACAATCGTTCAGACCAACGCCCGGTGGGCACGAACCCGGCTCCGCACATCGGCCAACAGCAGATAGCTGCCGCCCTGCCGAATGAACCCGGGCAGAAACCGGTTCACGAAAGCGACCAGCAGGAAAAGGCTTTCGAAGCGGCGCTGCTTGGCGTCACTCCACTGCACGCCCAACGCGTCGCGGACACCGGAGCGAGGAACCCGACAGTCAGAAACTTCAACAGCGGCCGAAACGGCAGCCGCAGCTCGGGGTTGATCATTCGAAGGTTCACCAGGTCGAGCAGATAACGCCCCGCACGGTTTCATCAATGGCCACACGCCGGCAGGCGGCGGTCCAGAAGGCGTCGAATTCTGCTCGGGTGGACGGCCATTGGTCTTCGGTGACCTGCAGGGTGGTTCCCAACGTCCACGCCGACCGGTAGAACTGCTCGGCCTGCCCGGCGGTCATTTCGCCGCGCAGCAACTGGTAGGTGTCGTCCAGGCCGACGAAAAGGCAGGCGGCCACCCACATCTGCAGCTCACGGTCAAATGCGTTGTACTGCAACGGGCTTTGCGGCGTGGACTTGACGTACCGGTGTGCACCGTCGACCGCCTCGCGGATCGCGGCGCGGTCCCGCACCGACCCGAGAATCGCCACGGCCAGGTACTGGAACGTCGTACGGGCCCGCTTCCACGGATGCTTCATCAGGTTGCCGGAGTCCACCTTGCTCTCGACGACGCCGTGGCCGACCTCGGGCCAGGACATCTGCATGATCACGTTGGCCGCGCCCGCGGCGAATGCCCAGAAGTCCATCGCGTCGGCGACGGTGACGTCGCCGGCATCCCAACGGGCGGTGCGCCGGGTGATGCGGATTCTGCTGTCGTTCATGTCATGCAGACGTCGGAGAACATCAGCACCGGCCAGGACACGATCGAGCCGAGAAGCGATACGACAAGGTCGGTGCCCTGTAGCCCGCTGAGGTGGTCGGTGTGGGTGAGCGACCAGATCACACCGATCACAAGGTAGGGGATGCCGAGAATGAGGGCGGTCCCGATCCACTCGGCGATCGTCATCTGATAGCTCAGGATCTTTCGCAGTCCAGTGCGTATCGCACTATGTTAATGACTATTCTGCGTTGTGTTGGTCTTTTCGCAGCTAGCGCAGACCGAGTCCTCGATGTCCTAATTTGTGGGGTCCATGGCATAGACGCCACTGGGGTGTATGGCCAACACTGGATTTGTGACGCGATCGGTGGTCGTCTTCGGCTATCCCGGCGTCCAGGCACTCGACCTGGTCGGCCCGTTCGAGGTGTTCATCGGCGCGACGCTGTTCCTGGCCGGTCAAAACCGCGGCGACGAGGGCTACCGGGTCACCGTGGCTTCCGTGGACGGCAAGCCGGCCAGCACCGGCACCGGACTGGCGCTGGTCGCCCAACCGCTGCCCGACCCGCGCGCCCGTCGACACCGTCGTGCTGCCCGGCGGTGTCGGGGTGGATGCGGCGCGGCAGAACCCCGACGTCATCGACTGGATCAAAGCCGTCGCCGGCCACGCCCGCCGCGTCGTCAGCGTCTGCACCGGCGCGTTCCTGGCCGCGGAGGCGGGCCTGCTGGACGGCTGCCCGGCCACCACGCACTGGGCGTTCGCGGACCGGCTTGCACGCGAATTCCCTTCGGTGGCAGTTGATCCCGAACCGATCTTCATGCGAAGCTCGTCGACGGTCTGGACGGCGGCCGGTGTCACCGCCGGCATCGATCTGGCGCTGTCGCTGGTGGAGGACGACTACGGCACCGACGTCGCGCAGACCGTGGCCCGCTGGCTGGTGCTGTACCTGCGGCGGCCCGGCGGCCAAACGCAGTTCGCCGCCCCGGTGTGGATGCCCCGCGCCCGCCGCACACCCATCCGCGATGTGCAGGAAGCCATCGAATCCGAACCCGGTGGCGCGCACGGCATCACCGATCTGGCCCGCCGCGGACCGCTTCACCTTCCATACCGGCGCCGGCGCTTTGGCCGCCAGGACCAGGA
>JBEVHG010000069.1:0-13386 GCA_040511335.1 Mycobacterium sp.
TTGTCGACACTTGGATGGCCGCAACGCGGGACGGTGATGTCGAGACGGTGATGTCGTTGATGTCAGACGACGCGGTGTTTCTCGCAGCGGGTCAGCCGGTCATGAGGAAGGCCGACTTTGAGGCCGCAGCCAAGGCTCAGGCGGACGGAGATGCGCCACAGTTCGACGGCAGAAGCGAGATCCACGAGGTCAAGGTTCTCGGGGCGGGGCCTTCATGTGGACCGCACTCACCCGTCGACGTAACCCCTCCCGGTGGCACGACGGTCCTCCGAAAGGAGAACGGCAAATGGCTCTTGGTGCGCGATGCGAACACCCTTCCGCCGATGTCGGGAGAGGACGATTGACCTGACATCATGGGTCCGATGATCGAGCTGGCGGGCCTGACCAAGACATTCGGGCGAAACCGGGCCGTCGACGATCTGACCTGCTCGATCGAACCCGGAGTGGTCACCGGATTCCTGGGTCCCAACGGTGCCGGCAAGACCACCACCATGCGGCTGATCCTCGGGCTGGACCATCCGACGTCGGGCTCCGCCACCATCGACGGCAGAACCTACCGGGAGCTGCGAGACCCGCTGCGCACGGTGGGGGCGTTGCTGGACGCCAACCAGGTACACCCGAACCGCTCGGCGCGTAACCATCTGCGCTGGATCGCCGCGACCCACCGGATTCCCGGCAAGCGGGTCGACGAGGTGCTCGACATGGTCGGTCTCACCTCGGTCGCCGGCCGCAACGCCGGCACGCTGTCACTGGGCATGAGTCAGCGACTCGGCATCGCTGCAGCGCTGCTCGGTGACCCGCCGGTGCTGCTGTTCGACGAACCGGTCAACGGCCTGGACCCCGAAGGCATCCGCTGGGTGCGCACGCTCATGCGCACGCTGGCCTCCGACGGCCGCACCGTCTTCGTCTCCAGCCATCTGCTGGCCGAGATGGCCAACACCGCCGAT
The DNA here is from genome assembly GCA_040511335.1 of Mycobacterium sp. Lineage (GTDB taxonomy): Bacteria > Actinomycetota > Actinomycetes > Mycobacteriales > Mycobacteriaceae > Mycobacterium. Next base: position 948 of record JBEVHG010000069.1, read on the forward strand.
GCGCTCGTCGTCATCGGGCGCGGCAGGCTGATCGCGTCGACCACGGTCAGCGACTTCGTCGCCCGCTCCGGCGCCGACACCATCCGGGTCCGCAGCCCCCAGCTCGACACCCTGCGGCGGGTGCTCGCCGACGCCGGCATCCAGGCGCACCCCGAGTCCGACGGAGCCGCTTTGCTGGTCGAGGGAGCGGCCATCGAGGTCGTCGGTGACCTCGCCGCCCGCAACGCGATCACCCTGCACGAGTTGAGCGGACGGCAGCCTTCGCTGGAGGAGGCGTACATGAAATTCACCGACGAGGCAGTCGAATACCGGGCGGTGAGTCAGTGAGCGCACTCGCGGTGCTGGACGCCGAACGGATCAAACTGTCCACCGCCCGCTCGCCGCTGTGGTCGGCGGTCGCGGTCGCGGTCCTCAGCCTCGGCCTGGCCGCGGTGCAGGGCTGGACCGCCTACGACTTCAGCCCGCTGCCTCCAGAGAAGGCCGCGCTCGGGGTGGCGGTGTTCGGGGTGCCGGTGCTGATGATCCTCGCGTCGATGACGGTGACCGGCGAATACCGCAGCGAAATGATCCGTACAACATTCATGGCGACCCCGAACCGGACCCTGGTGCTGATTGCGAAAGCCATTGTAGCAGCGGTCTTTTCGGGCGTTTACGCGGCGGTGATGGTGATCGGGTCGATCGCGGTGGCACGGCTGGTCGCCAAGCCGCTGGTCGGCTCGCAGCTGTCGTTGACCGAGCCGGCCAGCTGGCGCGCGGTCGGCGCGATCACCTGCTATGCGGCGCTGGCCGCGGTGCTCGGAGTCGGTGTCGGTGCGCTGCTGCGGGTCGCGGCCGGCGCGGTCGCGGTGCTGCTGCTGTGGCCGTTGGTGGCCGAACCGATGATCGCGAATCTGCCCAGCGTCGGCACCGAGGTCGGTCCCTACCTGCCGTTCGGGAATGCGTTCGGATTCATCCGGGTGCCGTGGCTGTACCCGGGCTACGCCATGCCGTGGGGCGAGTTCGGGTCGTTGGTCTACTTCGCCGCGGTTATCGCGGTGGTGTTCGTCGCGGCCATCATGGTGGTGAACCGCCGCGATGCGTGATCCGGCTAACGTGGGGGCGATGGGGCGCAAATCGCTGACGGTATCGGCCGTGCTGACGGTGGCGGTCGTCACCGCGGCCCTGGGCGGTTGCGGCCGTGAGCCGCGACCGCAGCCGGCCCCGCCACCGGCACCCACCGGGGTGTCGACGGCCGCGGCCGATTTCGCGGCGCTGCTGCGGCAACGGGTGACGGCCGATGCGATGATGGCGCACCTGGTCAAGCTGCAGCAAATCGCCGATGCCAGTGACGGCAACCGCGCCCTCGGCACGCCGGGCTTCGACGCCAGCGTGGATTATGTCGCTGGTTCGCTGCGGGACAAGGGTTTTGACGTTCAGACACCGGAGTTCGATGTCCGCCTGCCGTTTGCAGAGAAGCCGGTGGTCACCGTCGGCGGCGGATCGGTTGAGGCCAAGCCACTGGAGTTCACCATCGGCACCCCGCCACAGGGCGTGACCGGCCCGCTGGTCGCCGCCCGTGTCGACGACGACTCCCCGGGCTGCACGGCATCGGACTACGACGGCCTGCCCGCGGCCGGGGCGGTGGTGCTGGTGAACCGCGGCCAATGCCAGTTCTCCGTGAAGCAGGCCGCGGCGGCCGAGCGGGGCGCGGTGGCCCTGGTCGTGGCCAACAGCGACGACGGCGACGAGATGGGCGGCACCCTCGGTTCGAAGACCGACGTGAAGATCCCGGTCGTCAGTGTCACCAAGGAATCCGGTGAGCGGCTGCGTGCCGAGCCGGGCGAGACCACCATCAAGCTCAACGCGGGCGTCCGCACCGAACGCACCCGCAACGTCATCGCACAGACCAAGACCGGGTCCACCAACGACGTGGTGATGGTTGGCGCGCACCTCGACAGCGTGGCCGAGGGGCCGGGTATGAACGACAACGGCTCCGGTGTCGCGGCGGTGCTGGAAACCGCACTGCAGCTGGGCAGCACGCCCGAGGTGAACAACGCAGTGCGGTTCGGCTTCTGGGGCGCCGAGGAACTCGGCCTGCTGGGGTCCAACAATTACCTCAAGTCACTCGACGTCGATGGGCTCAAGGACATCGCGCTCTACCTCAATTTCGACATGGTGGGCTCGCCGAACCCGGGATACTTCACCTACGACGGCGACCAGTCGACCAAACCCGACCCCCGCAACGGGGTTCCGCGGGTTCCCGAGGGCTCCGCGGGTATCGAACGCACCCTGGTGGCCTACCTCAACAGCGCCGGGAAACCACCGGAGGACATGAATTTCGACGGCCGGTCCGACTACGACGGCTTCACCCAGGCCGGCGTCCCCGCAGGCGGCATCTTCTCCGGGGCCGAGTCCAAGATGTCCGACGAGCAGGCCAAGCGGTGGGGCGGTGAGGCCGGTCAGCCGTTCGATCCGAACTACCACAAGAAATCCGACACACTGGAGCATATCGATCGAACGGCGATGGAGATCAATGGCGGCGGCGTGGCGTACGCGGTCGGGCTCTATGCACAGGATCAGGGCGGGCGCAACGGTTTACCGATCCGCGATGACCGTACCCGGCACCTGATCACGACTTCATGATCACCCGAAAGCTCAGGGTGGCTGCGACGTTGATCGCCGCGGCGGTGCTGGCGTCCTGCTCGTCGTCCGGGTCACCGACCGCGCCGCCGGCCGACCTGGGCCGCGAACTGGCGGCCACCCTCGACGTCGACGCCATCTACACCCACCTGCGCAAATTGGCCGAGATCGCCGACGCCAACAGACACACCCGCGCCGAGGGCACGCCCGGATTCGACGCGAGCGTGGACTATGTCGCTGAGACGTTGCGGGACAACGGCTTCGACGTCCAGACGCCGGAGTTCGAGCGGCTCGGCACGACGCGGGGCGGCAACCCGACACTGACAGTTGCCGGTCGCGGTTACCCGGTCGACCAGGCCTCGCTGCTGCTCACCACCCCGCCCGGCGGGTTGAGGGCCATCACCCTGCGCCCGCAGAAGCCTGGCGGATGCGACGCCGCGGACTACGGCAACTTGGTGATGACCGGTGCGATCGCCGTCGTCGACGACTCCGGCTGCTCCATCGTTGACAAGCAGGACACCGCCGTTGCCAAGGGAGCCGTCGGGCTGCTCGTGGTGAGCACGCCGGGCAGCAACGGCAGCCCTCCGGGCCTGTTCAGCCCCGGCTACTACCGGCAGCTCAAGGTTCCGGTAGGGTGATCGGAAACGACGCCAACGCCGCACTGCGCCGCACCGATGCGCCGGTACGGATGACCCTGGATAGCAAGGCCATCCTGGTCAAGTCACGAAACATCTTGGCGCAGACAAAGACTGGGGATAGCCGCAACGTCGTCGTGGTGGGCGCGCACCTGGACAGTGCGGCCAAGAGCCCCGGTATCAATGACAACGGCTCGGGCGTGGCGGCGGTGCTGGAAGCCGCGATCGCGTTGGGATCGCAGCCGCAGACCACCAACGCCGTGCGGTTCGCCTTCTGGGGATCCGAAGAGGTGAGTCTGGAAGGGTCGACGAATTATGTACGGGGGCTGGACCGCGACCAGCTCAACGACATCGCGCTCTACCTCAACTTCGACATGCTCGGCTCGCCCAACGCCGGCTTCTTCACCTACGACGGCGACCAGTCCGGGCAGCCCAACCCCAGTATCCCGCCCAGCGAGGTGCCCGCCGGGTCGGCCGGCATCGAGCGGACCCTGGCCGGCTACCTCAACCTGGCCGGGATACGTCCCGCCGACATGCCGCTTGCCCGCACCACCGACTACAGCGCGTTTCTGGCCGCGGGGGTGCCGATCGGCGGCGCGACCACTGGTGCGGCGCAGAAGAAAACCGAGGTGCAGGCGCGGCTTTGGGGCGGACGGGCCGGTGTCGCCTTCAACCCGAACTACCACACCGACCGCGACAGGATCGACAACGTCGACCGGCATGCGCTGTCGGTCATGGGACCCGCGGTCGCGTTCGCGGTCGGCACATATGCGCAGTCGACCGAGGGCGCCAACGGCGTCCCGGCCCGCGACGAAAACTGACTTTCAACCTTGAGGAAGACATAGTCTCTTGCTATGTCGTATCAGCAACTTTCGGCCGAAGAGCTGATGCGACGCGCCGTCGAGCGTCGCGCCACCGAAACCGTCATCTGGGGCATGCCCGCGGTCAACTACCAGCTGATGTACGCCGAGATGGTTCGCAAGGTCAACGGTGGATTCAACCAGGTCCTCTATTGGTCACGCCTGCTCGATTGGAAGAACCAGACGCTGACGCCGAACCCCGACGTGATCTACCTGATGCCGTTCTTCAACACCAAGGACGTCGGTCCGGTGGTGCTGGAGATACCCCCGGCCGATGACGGCGTGTTCAACGGCAGCGTCATGAACTGCTGGCAGGCCGCCATCGAAGACGTCGGGCCGGGCGGGGTGGACAAGGGCAAAGGCGGCAAGTACGTGATCCTGCCGCCGGGCTACGACACCGCCACCCTGCCCGCCGGGTACATCCCGATGCCGTCGGATACCTTCCAGGGCTACGCGCTGCTGCGCTCGGTTCTGAAGAGCGGCAGCGACGCCGACGTCGCGAAGGCCGTTGAGTATTCCAAGCGCATCCAGGTTTATCCGCTCGCCGACGCCGACGATCCGCCGCCGACGACATTCGTCGACGCCAGCGACGTCCTTTTCGACTCGACGATCCAGTACGACGTGCGCTTCTTCGAGTCGCTCAACGAGATGGTGCAGGCCGAACCGTGGCTGGAACGCGACCGGGCGATGATCGACCCGCTCAAAACGATCGGCATCGAACGGGGCAAGCCCTTCAACCCGGACGCCGCGACGCAGCAGATCCTCAGTGGCGCAATCCTGGAGGCCAAGGCGCTGTTCGAGGCCGGCTACGGCGTGCTGCCGCCCTTCTACGACGGTGGACGCTGGTTCTTCCCCGCCACCGAAGAGCTGCACCAGAACATCCTGAGCTTCTGGCGCACCCCCGATTCCTACCCGATCGACAACCGAGGCCTCACCTACACTTTCGCCTTCTTCAGCGCCAAGCACCTCGGGGAAGCGCAGTACTACCTGTTGACGATCAACGACGCCACCGGGCAGCCGCTGGACGGCAACGCCTCATATCGTCTGCGGGTCCCGGCGAATGTGCCGGTCACGCAGTACTGGTCGGTGACGGTCTACAACCGCGCCACCCATACGTTCATCCTCAACGCCGACCGGGTCGGCCGCTCGTCGCAGACGCCGGGCCTGCAAGTGAACTCCGACGGCTCGGCGGACATCTTCTTCGGCCGCAGCGCACCTTCCGGGCAGGAGTCGAACTGGGTTCCGACCGATCCAGAAGGACGCTTCGAGGTCCTGGCGCGCTTCTACGGTCCGCAGAAGGCGCTGTTCGACAAGTCCTGGCGACTGGCGGATATCGAGAAAGTCAGCTCATGAGCTTCGAACCGATCGGATTGTCTCCGCTCTGGCAGCGGGCGCTGCCGCCCGGCCCGGACGTGCGCGTGAAGATCACCGAGGAGTACGCGAAGCTTGTCGGCCGGGACGCGTACTTCTGGGCGTGGCCGTTGGCCGGTGTTTACAACCGTCGCCTGGGCGCCGCGGCTAACACCGAGATCGCCTACACCGGACCGCTTCCCGCGGCACCGCTCAATCGGCTGGCGATGCTGACCGATTACGTCGCCCCCGAGGAGCGTTTGGTCGCCTGCCCTAACCAGGACGTCGTGTACGGCGGCGGGTCCATGGCGCTCGAGCGGTGCGCGGTCGTCATGCAGGTCCCCGATTTCGGGAACCGCTTCTGGGTGTATCAGGTCACCGATACCCGCACGGACAGCTTCGTCCAACTCGGAAAGATGTACGCGACGACGCCGGGCTTTTACCTGCTCGTCGGGCCGAACTGGCAGGGTGAGGTGCCCGCGGGCATCGCGGCGGTGTTTCGCTCGCCCACCAACACCGGACTCGTCGCGCCGCGGATCTTCATGGATGACACCGACGAGGATCGGCGGGCCATCCAAGGTGTGCTGCAGTCCATCCTGATGTACCCGTTGGCCGAATACGACGGCCCGATGAAGCGCATCGACTGGAGCACGATCCCGCGGTTACCGAATCCCGCCACCGGCGACGAGGAGGTGAAATGGGTTGTGCCCGAGAAGATCTTCGACGAGCTCGCCGCGATCCTGGCCGATGCGCCGCCGCTGCCCGGCGAAGAGGCGCGCTATGCGCAGGTTCTGGCGGTGCTCGACGCGGCGACCGGCGACGAGGCGATCAAGCAGGCGATGGTCGACGGTGCCAAGGAATCGGACGAACTCATCGTCAAGCCGCTGCTGCAGTTCCGCAACTACGGCCAACAGCTGCCGCACCACTGGAGCACGATCTCCAACGAGTCCGCCTTCGGGACAGACTATTTCACCCGGACCGCGGTGGCCAGGTCGAACATCTTCGTCAACTCGCCGAACGAGACCAAGTACTTCTATCAGGACCTCGACGCCGACGGCGCGAGGCTCAACGGCGCACAGCGTTACACCGTCACGTTCGCCGAGGGGCAGACGCCGCCGGTGCACGGATTCTGGTCGCTGACGCTCTACAACGAGCATCACTTCTTCGCGTCCAACACCATCAACCGGTACTCGCTTGGCACGAAAAGCAAAGACCTGCAGCAGAACCCGGATGGTTCACTGACAATCCATGTTCAGGCCGACGAGCCCGATCAACGGACAAACTGGCTGCCGGCACCGGCCGGCAAGGACTTCTCGCTCTATCTGCGGGCGTACTGGCCGGAGGTGGCGATCACCGACGGATCGTGGACTCCGCCGGCTGTGCAGCAGGTGAGTTGAGCGAAACGGTCAGAGCCAGGGCGGCGGTAGGGGTACGCGCCCGTTGGACGACACCCCGATGGCGCCGCGGCCGGCTGCCCAGTGGACCACACCGGCGAGTGGTCCCCGTACGACCCGGCGGCTGTCGGACCCCTCGCTCCCGATGGTCACCGGTTCTGCTCCTGTCATCTCGATCACCAGATCGCCGCCGACTCCCTTCCGCTGCCACGTTCCGGCGATGTCGGTGAGCAGGGACTCCAGCACGATGTCGGGGAAAGATGTGAAGCGTGCCCCGTTGGCGAGGTCGACGGCGTGGATCCATACCTCGCGGGTGCGCATCCACACGGTCTCCGATGCGGGCACGCTGCGTCCCTGAGCGGTGCGCACCTCGGCGTCCCACGCTGATTCGGGCAGGTGCCGCCATTTCTCATCCAGTCGAGCCACGGTGTGGTCGAACAGGTTTCGCAGTGCAGCAGGGCTCAGCGTGGCGCCCTCCCTGATTTCCTGGTTGCGCTGTTCGGTCGACTCGTACATCGGCGTTTCGACACCGGTGGCCGCCCAGTCCAGCAGGCGGCACAGCGCCGCGGCGTTGTATCCCACGTGGGCCAACAGGTGCTTTCGCGTCCAGCCATCCAGCAAGGTGTCTCCGTCGAGCTCGTCGTCGGTCAACTCGGCGAGCCGCTGTGCGAAGAACGCGGTACCCCGGCGGGCGATCAGCAGGCGTTCGGAAAGCTCCAGATCGTGAAAGCGCATGGGGCCTCCCTACTTGACGATCGTCGCGTTCTTCACCGAACCGAGGCCCTCGATGCTGACCTCGACCGTCTGCCCGTTCTGGATGTAGCGGGCCGGCTTGCGGGCATGGCCGACGCCGCCGGTGGTGCCGGTGATGATCACGTCGCCGGGTTGCAGTGTCACGATGTGCGAGATGTATTCGACCAGCCTGGCCGGAGTGAAGACCAGGTCGTCGGTGGTCGCGCTCTGCATGACCTCACCCTTGAGTCGGGTCTCGATCCTGGTGCCCAGGGTGTAGTCGGTCACCAGGAACGGGCCGAAGCCGCTGGTCTTCTCGAACGTCTTGCCCTGGTCCCACTGCAGCGTGCGGTACTGGTAGTCGCGCATCGTGTAGTCATTGATCACCGAGTAGCCGGCGATATAGTCGGCGGCCTGCGCCTTCGACACCTGGTAGGCCCGCTTGCCGATCACAAACGCCAGCTCGGCCTCCCAGTCCAGTTCGGCTGCCGCGTATTCGGGAACCACAACATCGTCGTAGGGCCCGGTCAGGGCTTCCTTGAATTTGGCGAACAGGGTCGGGTACTCGGGCAGGTCGCGACCCATCTCCTTGATGTGTGTCGCGTAGTTGAGTCCGACGCAGATGATCTTCCCGGGATTTGGTACCACGGGCGCGTAGTCGGCCCCGTCGAGGCTGACCGTCGTGCCGGACGCCTTCTTGGCGATTGATGCCCAATCCTGTTCTGCGAGTAGTGCGGACAGGTCGGCATAGCCGTCGATCACGGTGGCGGTGTCACCGTCGACACGTACGGCGGCGGTGCCGCCATCGAGGCGCAGAGTTGCGAGTTTCATTGTCTTTCAGGCTCCTTCGGAAATGAGTGTGCGGTTGAAGTGCAGGCGTTCGACGATGGGGGCATCGGAGAACATGAACAGATCGAATTGGGTCTCGGCCTCGATCGACCAGTCCACCCAGGACGGCACGACGATCAGGTCGCCCTTGCCGACGGCGTGTGACGTTTGGCCCAGCCGGAACACCCCGCGGCCGTCGAATACTTGGTAGACGCTCGATCCGACATCGCGGCGGGTGCGGGTGTGGGTCCCGTCCCGAAACCGGTGAAACTCGGCCCGGATGGTGGGCATCACGTCGCCGCCGGTGGTGGGGTTGGTGTAGCGGACCGCCGCGTGGCCGGGTTCGGTGGTGGCAGCGAAACCCTCGTCCTCCAGGGCCAACTGCTCACGCAGGGCGGCGTCGGTGTGCTCCCAGCGGTACGCCGCGATCGGGGAGTTGATCTTCGCATCGAGCCCGACAAGCGGTCGCAGTCCGGGATGCGCCCAAAGCCGTTCGGAGCGGGACACGCCAGGGGTCGACTCGTCGGTGACGCCCTCCGAACCGAACTCGAAGAATCCGGTGTCGGTGTAGTGCACAAAGGGGATGTCCAGGCCGTCGATCCAGGCCATCGGCTGGTCGGTTTCGTTGTGGTGGCCGTGAAAGTTCCAACCCGGGGTCAGCAGGAAGTCGCCGCGGCGCATCGCGACGGGATCTCCGTTGACGACAGTCCAGACACCCTCACCCTCGACGACGAAGCGGAAGGCGTTCTGGCTGTGCCGATGTTCGGGCGCGGTTTCTTTCGGCCCGAGGTATTGGATCGCGGCCCACAGCGTCGGGGTCACGTAGGGGAGTCCGCCGAGTCCGGGGTTCGCCAGCGCGATGGCGCGACGCTCACCGCCGCGCCCGACAGGCACCAGGTCTCCGGCGCGCTGGGCCAGCGGGTAGAGCGTGGACCACTTCCAGACGAACGGCACTGCCCGCGGCGACGGTGTCGTCGGCATGAGTGAGTCGAGCTGAGTCCATAGCGGGTTGAGGTGCTGCGTCTCGAAGTCGCGGTACAGCTCCGACAGTTGGTCGTCCTCGACCCGGCTTTCTGTGGTGATGGTCATTTCTTCGATCTCGCTGTGAGCGGTGCCATGCAGCAAAAGCTATGTCCGCCGACCCAACCCGAGATACAGATTTCTTCTGTGCAGAATTTCAGTCAGGGTTCGATATCGGCCACGTCTATCTCGATTTCTCGCACCGCACGCTTGATCAGCGGCACCAGATCTCCGCGGGCATGGCGGCGAAACCGGGTGACCGGCACCGCCACCGTGATCGCCCCGATCGCCCGGGCCGCCCGGTTGTGGACGGCGACTCCGAAGGCCGCCACGCCTTCCTCGGTCTGCTCCACGTTGAGCGCGAAACCCGCCCTTCGCGCGCTTGCCAGTTCGCGGCGAAAGGCGGCGAACTTTTCCGGTGTCAGGCGTTGATCCGGCGCCTCGCCGTCGTCGCCGGATTGGCCTTCCGGCAGCAGATACAGCTGCTCGAGCGTCTCGTCGGGCAACTCGGCCAGCAGAATGCGCCCACCTGAGGTCCTTTCCGCTGGCAGCACCTGCCCCTGGCGATCGCCCACCCGCAGCATCGCCGTCGATTCCGCCGACGACAGGAAGCGCACCTGGGTGCCCACCCGGATCACGAGGTTGACGGTTTCACCGGTCAGTGCTGCCAGTGCCTCCATGTGTGGCCGGCAGCGGTCGTTGAATTCCCGCGTCCACCCGCGCTGTGCCGGCCCGGCGCCCATGGCCGGGCCGGGATGGTAGAGCCGCTTCTCGTCCTGCACGGCGAAGCCGCGGTACACCAGCATCGCGAACAACCTGTGCGCGGTTGACGGTGCGATGGCCAGTTCTTCGGCCGCCTCCTTGAGCCGCAGCGCGCCGACGTCGCGCAGCATCTGCAGTAGCTTCAGCGCGTTGTCCACCGACTCCAGCAGGTAGGCCGGTTTCTCGATCGCCTTGCGCGCTTTTTTCTGCACAGAAGAACTATATTGCTTCCCGGTTGCGGCGGCCATCACTGTCTTCTCATGCCAATCACCGCGACCTCAACCGAGCCGTCGACCGCCCGGGCCGGACTGGACCGCACCGCACTGACGGCTGTCGTCGTCTGCTGGCTCTTCGTCGTCTTCGACGGTTACGACCTGATCGTGTACGGCAACGTCATCTCCAGCCTGCAGAAGGACTGGGGTATCAGTCCGGCGACCGCCGGAACCCTGGGCAGTCTGGCGTTCCTGGGCATGATGATCGGAGCCGTCCTGGCCGGACGGCTCTCGGATGCGATCGGCCGAAAGCGTGCGGTGATCGGGTGCGCCGTGATCCTGTCGGTGTTCACCGCATTGTGCGCCTTGGCGACCGGCCCGGTGATGTTCGGCGCCCTGCGCCTGGTCGCCGGCCTTGGCCTCGGCGGCCTGGTGCCCACCGCCAATGCCCTTGCCGCCGATCTCATTTCGCCCAAGTGGCGGGCCGCCGTCGCGACCATGATGATGTCCGGCGTGCCGATCGGCGGCTCGGTCGCCGCGCTGCTGGGCATCCCGGTGATCCCGAACTGGGGCTGGCAGCCGATGTTCCTGTTCGCCCTGGTCCCGTTGGCGGTGCTGGTGCCGATCGCGCGCAAGACGCTGCCCGACCGCCCGGTCACCCACCCGGGCCACAATCCGGGCCACAATCCAGGCCAGGGCTTCGGTGCCCTGCTGGGCCCGCGGTTCCGCGCCATCAGCATCCTGTTCGCGCTCACCACCGTCGTCACCCTGCTCGCCTGGTACGGCCTGGGCACCTGGCTACCCAAACTCATGCAGGGCGAAGGCACCGACCTCGGCAGCGCCCTGACCTTCGCGCTGGCACTCAACCTTGGCGCCGTCGCCGGATCCTTCATCACCGCGTGGGGCGGCGTGCGCTTCGGCACCATCCCCACCAGCGTCGTCGCCGCCCTGGTCGCGGGACTTGCATTGCTCGCGCTGCTGGCCAATCCCCCGGTCGCGATCATCTACGTGATCTTTGTGCTGGCCGGTGTCGGCACGCACGGCACCCAGTGCCTGATCATCGCCGCGGTCGCGTCGTACTACCCCGACCAACTGCGGGGCACCGCACTGGGCTGGGCGCTCGGCGTCGGTCGGCTCGGCGCCGTGGCGGCACCGCAGATCGGCGGCTGGCTGCTGGCCGCGGGAATGGGTGCCGACTCCAACTTCATTCTGTTCGGCCTCAGCGCACTGATCGCGTCACTGCTGCTCACCGTCATCTCACGTCGCTTCCAGGTCAGCCCGGCGCACTGACAGTCAAATCCCTACCGGTCCAACACAACACAGGAGATTCTCATGTCGAAACTCGACGGAGCACAGGTCATCATCGCCGGCGGAGGCATCGGCGGGGCGGCCAACGCCCTGGCGCTGGCCCGCCAAGGCGCCCGGGTCACGCTGTTCGAGCGGGCCAACGAGTTCGGTGAGGTCGGTGCCGGCCTGCAGGTGGGTCCGCACGGTGCCCGCATCCTGGAGTCCTGGGGCATTCTCGATGAGGTGCTCGCCGACGGGGTGATGCCCAAGAACATCGTCTTCCGCGACGCCATCACCGCCGAGGTGCTGACCAAGATCGATCTCGGCACCGAGTATCGGGCCCGTTACGGCGGACCATATTTCGTCACTCACCGCAGCGACCTGCATGCCACCCTGGTCAGAGCGGCCCGTGCCGCCGGCGCGGAGTTGAACACCGGCGTCACCGTCACCGACATCGTCACCGACGGCGATCGCGCCGTCGTGACCACCGACGACGGCCGCACTCACGAGGCCGACATCGCGCTCGGCTTGGACGGCCTGAAATCGCGTCTGCGTAAGAAGATCTGCGACGACCAGCCGGTGTCGTCGGGTTACGCCGCCTACCGCGGCACCATGCCGTATGACGAGGTGGAGCTCGAGGAAGACGTCGAGGACGTGATCGGCTACATCGGGCCGGATTGCCACTTCATCCAGTACCCGCTGCGCCGCGGTGAAATGCTCAATCAGGTCGCCGTCTTCAA
>JBEVHG010000070.1:0-7731 GCA_040511335.1 Mycobacterium sp.
CGCCCATGAACACCGTCTGGCTCTTGATCTCGCCGGTGTTGTTGTTGATGAACTCGGCCGTGACGAACAGCGGGGCCGCGTACGTCATGTCCTTGTCTTTGCACTCGTCGACGGGGGCCTTGACCTCGTCGAAGCGCGGGTCGGAGAACGACAGCGACATGGAGCCGGAGAAGTCCTCGATCGGCGAGAGCTCGGTGAGCACCTCTTCGAGGCCGCCGACCGGGTTGACGTCGCCGCGGGCGGTGGCAACCTCACGCCAGCGGTCCGAGCCGATCAACCATTCGAACGACTGGGTCTGCACGTCGAGCAGCCCCGGAACCTCGAGCGGCTCGCGGAGCTTGGCAAATGAAATTCGGTTGGGTGCTCCTGGGACGGAGTTATTGGTGGTAGCTACTGCTGACTTGCTCTGGCGGGCGCTTGCCAAGATGCATCCTTCCAGCACCTCAGGCGGCTTTCCGGAGACAGTCTGTGCCGGTCCATATCGCCGCGTATCTGCGTCGGTTCGGCTGGACTACGGCCTGTCCGGAGCCCCCGAACGCACGGCACGCGACTAGATCACTGAGCGCGAAACGGGGCTCAGGCTAGGACCACGGTGTCAGGTGCGGGTGAGGTGGGCAGGATGCAGCCAGCGCAACGTCCAACAATAGCGCAGGACGGCGCATTCCTCAACCACCGCATGCGGGGATACTTGGGCGCTGGCTGGCGTCCTCAACCCGTGCATACATGCTGCCCAACAGACTGGCCCGTTTAAGCCCGCCCGTCAAGAGTTAACGCGGTGTTTGGTGCACAGAATTGGCCGGTGCCCGCGTTTCAGGCCACGAGATCCAGCCAGTAGCCGGCCAGACTCGTGGTTCTCGGCGAGACAAGAGGGGATGCGGCCACCGGTTCGAAGTCGACGCGGGCCGACGATGAAGACGTCGCGGGCGGCTCGCCGATCACGGTGGTGCGGGCCGTCCCCTTTTCAGTGGTGATGTCGAGCGTCGAGCCCGGGACAAGGTCGTCGCCGACATCGGTCCTGCCTTCGAACCAGTCGTTGATCCACGAGCCGGCCAGGTCCTGAACGGCCGGAGGGCTCTCCTTCTGCGGAAAGCCGGCGACCAGATACGCCACCAGCTGGATGACTGGGTTACCGCCCTGCATCGCATCCATGTGCGCGCCGTCAACCAGGACGACGCCGTTGTATCTGTCAGGTCGCGCTTCGGACAACGCCTGGTTCGCATTGCTACTCGAATTGAAGAAATTGGTCGGCGCCCCGATCACCCGCACCGGAATGTATCTGCCGCCGTCGCTCTGCTCGTATGCGTCCAACTTGGCCAACGCGTTCGGCAACACATCGCCGGTCGGCACACCGTCCAGCAGGATGACCCCGACCAGATTGGCCGCCGCGCCGTTGTCGACTGTGTAACCCGCCACGCCCGACACCAGGCCGCCGCCGAGGGAGTGCCCGACCAGGGCAAACTGCTGCGGCAACGCCGCCTCGGCTGGGTCCAGACCGTACTTCTTGGCATACCCGGCTTCCACCGCGCTGCGGGTCAGCGCCTCGCGGTCGCCGACGAACAGGTCGGCGACGGCGCGATGCATCCCATCCCCGCCAAGCCAGAAGGAGTCGGCCGCGAACGGATTCGACGTCAACGAGGGCGCGACGACGATGCTGTTGGTGCTCTCGGCCAGGTACGCGGCGGTGTAGCTGTACATGGGGCCGGTGGCCAGAAAACCGTGCTGGAGGTAGATCAGCCGCGTCGGCGGTTCATCTGTCGCGGGGTAATACCAGTCGGCCGGCACGACCTGTCCGTTGCCGATCTCCAGCGTGGAGCTCCGCACGGTCACCGTGCTGCCCCCGGGGAGAACCGGCGGCCCTGCGACGAGTCTTTCCGCCGCCCCGAAGAGATTGAAGACAGCGGACCCGATCAGGTTGATTACCGACTGCAGCTGGGGTGCGGCGGCCGAGGCCTTGACCACCGCGCCCGATGGCGCCGGAGTCGTTTGCGTCGCGGTGGCCGGCGAAATCGTCGACGACGCAACCACGGTTTCCGGTTCCAACTGCGCCTTGACCGGTTCGGCGGGCGTCTGCGGGGCCGCCGAGTCGACGACGCCCAGCCGGGCCGCCACTCGCGCCCTGATGTCGGACCGGGCCGTCGCCGTCCGGTCCACCGCGCCCGCTTCGTCGTCGGCCGGCGGTGGGACCGGCTGATCCGCGGACGGCTCGGTGGTGTTTTCGCCCGAAGGGCTCGATGAGACGTCCGGTGCCATTTCGCCGGTGGTGTCTTTCGTCGTGGCCGTGGACTCGTCCGCCGCATCGCCGTTTGAGCCGGAGCCCGGACGGCTCACCGACCGCTGCTTCTTGACGGATCTGCTGGTACGCGAATTCCCTTTACTCTCACTGGGTTCGGCCGACTCGGACGAAGCGCCGCCGGAGTTCGAACCCGAATCCGATTGCGCGCCCCGCCGCTGCTTGGCGCCGAGCCCGCTGCCGGGAGAATCCGCCTTGCTTCCGTTGGACTGCGCTGATTCGGACGACGAAGGGCCGCCGGAGTCCGACGCCGATTCGGTATCCGCGGCCGCGACGCCGGCCCCTGCGAACATCGCGCCCGAGACACCGGCGGTGACCACTCCCGCGCCCAACCACAGCATGAACTGCTGACCCATCCCCGCCTCCTGCCCGACGATCGGAACGGTATACCGGCGCGTCGGCGTAAGGCGCCGTTCGGTTTTGTCGGTCAGGAAGTCTTGGCGCAAGCTGATCCGGCATTGCGGGTGACACGCTCGACGCGCACCGGCACGCCGGTGAGCCGTGCCATACCCGCCAATGCCTCGAGGTGCTGGGGCGCGCTGGACATCAGCCGGTTGACGTTGGCGCCGCCGGCGCCGTTGGCGACCCGCCAGCCGCCGGTGCCCTTGTGGCCCCAGCCGTGCGGGACGGCGATGACGCCGGCGACGATGTCCTTGGTCAGCGTGGCGGGCAGTTGTATCTCGCCGTGCTGCGAGCGCACCCGCACCACGTCGCCGTCGTCGATGCCGGCCGCGGCGGCGTCGTCGACGTGCATGAGGGCGCCCTGCACCCGGTCCCCGCGCATCAGCAGCGGAGCGTTGTGCATCCAGGAGTTCTCCGAACGCGCTTCTCGCATTCCGATCAGCCGCAGCGGATAGCCGTCGGGTGTGCTGCGCCGCGACAGCTTGGCGATCTCTTCGGCGATGGCGGCGTGCCGCAGCCGTACCCGGGCGCCGCGGTACACCACGACGCGTTTGAGCATGCCCGCGCTCAGGTTGGGCGCGACCACCGCACCGTGCGGGTGCTCGGCGGTCAGCCGGTCGAAGGTCAAGCCGCCGCGGCGCAGCCCGAACCGGTCGCCGCCGCTCGACAGCCGGATGAGGGTGTCGACGAGAAGTCGCGGGGTGAGCTCAATGCCGAAGATTCCCAGCGCTTTTCGCGTCGCCGCCAGGGCGCGCAGCTGCGGGGTTCGACGCGACAGCCGACGGGTCAACTCGTCGATGATGCGCCATTCCGGCCGGGCCTGGCCCGCGGGTGGCACGACGGCCTCGGTGGCCTGACGGAACGGTGTGGGCTGCAGGATCTGGAACGGCAGCGGGAAGTCGTCGCGCTCGTACATCGTGGTGGCCGGCAGCACGTAGTCGCAGTGCGCGGTCGTCTCGTTGACGTACAGGTCGATGCCCACCATCAGGTCGAGCGTCTCCAGCGCCCCTTCCAATTCATCGCCGTTGGGCACCGACAGCACCGGGTTGCCCGCGCTGACGATCAGCGCCCGCACCTGACCCCGCCCGGGCGTGGTGATCTCCTTGGCCATCAGCGCGGCGGGCTCCGACGCCAGCACCGACGGCAAGCCGCCGATCCGGGAGCGCTTGCGCTCGTAGACGAAGCGCAGCGCGGCGGCGCCGGCCTTCATCAGCCACCGTTCGCCGGGCAGGCCGTAGCTGCCGAACATCGAGCCGCCGACGTGGTCGAGGTTGCCGGCCACCAGGTTCACCGCATCGAGCAGATAGGTTGTGAGCGTTCCGCTTTCGCCGATGCTGGTTCCGACCCGGCCGTACACGGCGGCCCGCGGAGTGCGGACCAGGTCGCGGGCCAGCGCGCGCACGGTGTCCGGCGGCATGCCGGTGCGGGCCTCGGTCGATTCCGGGGCGAACGGGGCCGCCAGCGCCTCCAGCCAGTCCAGCCCGTCGGCCTGCCGCGCAATGCGGCGGCGGTCGGCGAGGTCTTCGGCGAACATCACGGCCAGCAGCGACAGCAGCAGGTAGGCATCGCCGTCGGGCACGATGCCCAGCCAGTCGAACTGGGCGGCCGTCTCGGTCTTGCGGGGGTCGATGACCAGCACCCGCCCGCCCCGCTTGACGACGTCGTGCATCCGGTCCTTGATGCGCGGCAGGGTCAGCACACTGCCGTGCGACACCATCGGATTGGCGCCGATCACCACCAGGAAATCGGTGCGCGGCACGTCGGGCACCGGCAGGGTCAGCGGCGAGCCGTACAGCAGCTGGCTGGCCACGAAGCGGTTGTTGACGTCCTGCGACCCGGCGGTGAACAGGTGGGAGCGCCGGCCCAGCATGTTGACGATCAACGGCAGCCACATGGTGTGCGAGTAGCTGAACGAGCCCGGGTTGCCGAAGTACCAACCGATCCCGCCCGAGCCGTGCCGGCGGTGAATCTCGGTCAGGCGCGCGGCGATATCGGTCATCGCCTCGTCCCAGCTGACCGGCTGGAAGCCGCCGTCGCGTGTGCGCCGAAGCGGTGTCGTCACCCGGTCCGGGTCGTTATGCACCTCGGCGAACGCGATGCCCTTCTGGCAGGCGAAGCCCGTGGACAACGGATGGTCTTTGTCGGGACGCAACGCGACCAGGCGCCCGTCTTCGACGGTCGCGACCATGCCGCACAGCGGCTCGCAGATCCGGCAGAACGTCGATTTGTGCTCGACGCCAGTCTGCTCTTCGCGCGAGCGCTCATCGCCGCCCGCCACGGGGTTACCTCTCCCGGGTTACCGGGATCGACGCCGTGGGTGTCTCGTCCTCCACGTGGTGGGGAAGGTGGTGCGGCGGCGCGTCGGGTAACGAGTGAACGGCGTACTTGTGCGTGCCCTCGAGGTCGTCGCGGATCGCTTCCTGGGCGTTGGGTGGCAACGTGTGCATGATCTCGCGGACCCGCGCCTGCCGACGCCCGACGGCCTGCCGTTCCGGCATGCCCGGGGTCGCCATGATCTGCGGGGGCACCCCTTCGATTTCTTCGACACCGCCGTCGTGATGACCGGCGTCGACCATGGCCTGCTCTTCGGCCATCTGGGCTTCGTCCTTCTCCTCGGACATGCCGATGGGGCCGATGCGGCGGCCGTTGAGGAATTGCCGGACGACCGGCTCGTCGCTGGTCAGCAGCACCTCGCGCGGTCCGAACATCACCAGGTGCTTGCGGAACAGCATGCCGATGTTGTCCGGCACGGTCCGGGCGATGTTGATGTTGTGCGTGACGATCAGGATCGTGCAGTCGATCTGCGCGTTGATGTCGATCAGCAGCTGGGACAGGTAGGCGGTGCGGACCGGGTCAAGACCGGAGTCCGGCTCGTCGCAGAGGATGATCTGCGGGTCGAGCACCAGCGACCGGGCCAGGCCGGCGCGTTTGCGCATACCGCCGGAGATCTCACCGGGGAACTTGTTCTCGTCACCCCCCAGACCCACCAGGTCGAGCTTCTCCATGACGATGTCACGGATTTCGCTTTCCTTCTTCTTGGTGTGCTCGCGCAACGGGAACGCGGTGTTGTCGTAGAGGCTCATCGAGCCGAACAGCGCGCCGTCCTGGAACATCACGCCGAACAGCGTGCGGATCTCGTAGAGCTCCTTGGCGGAGCACTCGATGATGTTGGTGCCGTCGACGAGGATGGAGCCGCGCTCCGGGCGCAGCAGTCCGATCAGGGACTTCAGGAACACCGACTTGCCGGTACCCGAGGGGCCCAGCAGCACGCTGACCTCACCCTCCGGGATGTCCATCGTGACGTCTTCCCAGATTCGCTGTGAGCCGAAGGACTTGGTCAGTCCTTCGGTTTGAATTCCGATGCCCACGCGCGACCCTTCCGCCAACGTCCAACCCGGCCACCTGCCTCCCGCCTGTGGCTTGAGTCACTTTAACTTACGTGCGGTTCCCGGCGACACAGATGCAGGGTCACATCTTGATCGATCGCGGAAATGACTGTGGGGCCGATCTGTTTGCCAGATCAGCCCCACAGCGTGCAGAGAACTACTTGACGGTGACCGTCGCGCCCGCGGCCTCGAGCTTGGTCTTGGCTTCCTCGGCGGCATCCTTGGCGACCTTCTCCAGCAGCGGCTTGGGGGCGGCGTCGACAAGGTCCTTGGCCTCCTTGAGACCCAGGCCGGAGACGATCTCGCGGACAACCTTGATGACGCCGATCTTCTTCTCACCGGCGGCCTCGAGGATGACATCGAACTCCGACTGCTCCTCGCCGGCCTCGGCGGCGGCCGGGGCGGCTGCACCCGGCGCGGCCGCGACGGCGACCGGAGCGGCCGCGGTGACCTCGAAGGTCTCCTCGAACGCCTTGACGAACTCCGACAGCTCCAACAGCGTCAATTCCTTGAACGCGTCGAGCAGTTCCGCGGTGGACAGCTTTGCCATTTTGTGGTCCTTTCCTGATTTATCTTCGGGCTGGTGGGGAGTCTTGAGGAGGCTTCTACGCAGCTTCCTCAGTGGCCTTCTTCTCTTGCAGCGCGGCGACCAGGCGGGCGACCTGCGACGCGGGAGCGTTGAACAACCCTGCGGCCTTGGTCAGGTTGCCCTTCATCGCGCCGGCCAGCTTGGCCAGCAGCACCTCGCGCGACTCCAGGTCGGCGATCCGCTCGACCTCGGCGACCGAAAGGGCACGGCCGTCCATGTAGCCGCCCTTGATGACGAGCGCCCTGTGGTCCTTCGCAAAGGTCTTGATCGCCTTGGCGGCGTCGACCGCCTCGCCCTTGACGAACGCGATCGCGGTGGGACCCACGAACAGTTCGTCGAGACCCTCGACGCCGGCCTCCGACGCGGCCCGCTTGACCAGGGTGTTCTTGGCGACGCTGTAGGTGGCGGAGTCGCCGAGCGACCGGCGCAGCTCGGCCAGGTTGGCCACCGTCAGCCCGCGGTACTCGGTGACGAGGGTGGCCGTCGACGCCTTGAACTGCTCGGCGATGTCGGCAACGGCGGTGGCCTTGTCAGCCTTGGCCATGCATGCCTCCTTGTGCTGGGGTCGCAAGGGGCCAGGAAATGACGAACGCCCCGACGCAGACAGGTCGGGGCGCACACAACGGCGATGCCTCGTCCTCCTGCGTGGGCCGCCGGGATATCCCGGACCTTCAACCGATTTCTCGGTGACCGACGGTCTTCGGTGGAACGCCGTCAAGAATAGCGTGCCGCCCGCCGATCAGCCAAAACGATGCGGCGCGGCTTCGCCCGCCGCCCGCGAGCGACCGCGTCTGCACACCGACACGCCGCGATCCGCGTGCATTTTGCGGTCGATCGCGGCTGACCTGACGAATTTCGAGTGGTGCGCTACTCGTGTGGGCGTGCGCCGGGATCTTGAGGCTGTTCGGCGAAGGGGGCGTTCCCGCGATGCGCAGTGTTTCGCCCGCCCCCGCCGGGAGGAACCATGTCGAACGAAAAGCGTTCGTGCGAGTACAACTCGGGACCCGTGGCCGGCACGGCCGTCGTGTCCGGAGCCACGTTCTAAGACAAGAAACTGCAATACG
>JBEVHG010000071.1:0-9164 GCA_040511335.1 Mycobacterium sp.
GAACCAGTTCGACGTCCGCAGGCGAACGAACGAACGACAGAGCGATGAAGTCGACACCCAGCTTGAGGGCAAATTCCAGATCGGCAATGTCCTTACCCGACAATGCCGGAACGGAGACATTCATACCGGGAAGCGAAAGCCCCTTGTTGTTGCTGACCGGACCACCCTCGGTGACCGTGCACACCACATCGCTGCGGTCGATGTGCTCGACCACCAGGCCAACCTTGCCGTCGTCGACCAGCAGCCGGTCGCCCGGAGCGGCATCTTCGGCGAGGTTCTTGTACGTGGTCGACACCCGGTCGTGGGTGCCCTCACAGTCCTCGACCGTGATCCGCACGGTTTCGCCGTTGGCCCAGAACGTGGGTCCGGCCGCGAACCGCCCGAGCCGGATCTTCGGGCCCTGCAGGTCGGCCAGGATGCCGACTGCATGCCCTGTCACATCGGAGGCTGCACGGACGTACTTATAAGAGGCCTCATGGTCGGAGTAGTCGCCGTGGCTCATGTTGAGCCGGGCGACGTCCATTCCGGCCTCGACCAGTGCCCTGACCATCTCGTCGCTTGCAGTGGCCGGGCCGAGCGTACAGACGATTTTCCCGCGTCTAGTCACGACGCCTCAGCATAGTCGCGAATCGATTCAGACGACGACCAGCGGCAGCGCGCTGGGCTTGACCGGCTCGGGCAGGTCGGATTCGCCCATCAGATAGGTGTCGACGGCGTACGCGGCGCTACGGCCCTCGGCGATGGCCCAGACGATGAGCGACGCACCACGATGGGCGTCACCGCACACAAAGACACCCGGCGCGTCGGTCTGCCAGTCGGATCCGCATGGCAACGCGCCGCGGCGGTTGAGCTTCAGGCCCAGCCCGTCCAGCAGCGGCATGTGCTCGACACCCTCGAAACCGATGGCCAGCAACGCCAGGTCGCAGGGGACCTCCAGCGACTCCCCTACCGGCGTGATGTGCCGACGGCCGTCGGCGTCGCGGGTGACCCGCACCTCGGCGATCTCCATCGCCCGCAGGTTGCCCTGCTCGTCGCCCAGGAACCGCTGCACCGCGACCTCGTAGCGGCGGGCGCCGCCCTCCGCGTGCGCCGGCGACAGGCGGGTGCGCAGCACCAGCGGCCACATCGGCCAGGGCGAGCGGGACTCGTCGCGCACCTCGGGCGGCTCGGGGTTGTAGTCGAGCTGGGTGACCGACGCGGCGCCCTGGCGGTGCGCGGTGCCCAGGCAGTCGGCGCCGGTGTCGCCGCCGCCGATGATCACCACATGCTTGCCCCTCGCCGAGACCGGCGACGGGCCATCGCCTTCGCATTCCTTGTTGGCGGGTACCAGGTGGTCCATCGCCAGGTGCACGCCCTTGAGATGGCGTCCTTCGACGTCGCTGTCGCGGGCTCTCAGCGCACCCACCGCGAGTACCACGGCGTCGTACCGCTCCCGCAGCGCATCGACGGTGAGAGACACCCCGACCTCGCAGTCGGTGACGAAACGGGTACCCTCGGCGCGCATTTGGGCCAGCCGCTGATTGAGGGTGGCCTTCTCCAGTTTGTACTCGGGGATGCCGTATCGCATCAGCCCGCCCAGCCGGTCGTCGCGCTCGTACACCGTCACCTCATGGCCGGCGCGGGTAAGTTGTTGCGCCGCAGCCAATCCCGCCGGCCCGGAGCCCACCACCGCGACGCTCTTGCCGGTCGAGATGGCCGCGGGCTGCGGCTCGACGATGCCGTACATCCAGGCATGGTCGGCGATCGTCTGCTCGATGCGCTTGATCGTGACGCTGCCGCCGGTCTGCTCCTCGCCGATGGACAACACGCAGGCGGCTTCGCACGGCGCGGGGCAGAGCCTGCCGGTGAACTCCGGGAAGTTGTTGGTCGCGTGCAGCCGATCGCTGGCCGCGTCCCACCGTCCGCGCCGCACCAGGTCGTTCCATTCGGGGATGAGGTTGCCGAGCGGGCATCCCGCGGTCCCGGAGTGGCAGAACGGGATTCCGCAGTCCATGCAGCGACGGGCCTGCTGGGAGACCTCGCCGGCGCGCTCGTGCGGGTCCTGGCGCTCGTAGACCTCGCGCCAGTCGCCGACCCGCTCGTCGACCGGCCGCTTGGCCGCCTCGACTTTGGGGACCTCGAGAAATCCGTGTGGATCAGCCACGGCTGGCCTCCATGATCGCGGTGTCGACGTCGCGTCCTTCGGCCTTGGCCATTCGGGTGGCATGCAGCACGCGCTGGTAGTCGGTCGGCATGATCTTGGTGAATTGCGCGCTACGCCTGGGCCAGTCGGACAGCACTGAGGTGGCCACCGTGCTGGCGGTGTACTGCGCGTGCTTGGCCACCACGTCGCGCAGCCACGCCAGGTCCGCGGGTTCGAGGCGCTGCAGCTCCACCATCTCGGTGTTGACATTCGCCGGGTCGAGCCCCAGCACGAACGCGATGCCGCCCGACATCCCGGCGGCGATATTGCGACCGGTCGTGCCCAGCACCACCACGCGGCCGCCGGTCATGTATTCGCAGGCATGGTCGCCGACGCCTTCGGTGACGGCCAGTGCGCCGGAATTGCGGGCGCAGAAGCGCTCTCCGACTCGGCCGCGCAGATACACCTCGCCCGATGTGGCGCCATACATCAGCGTGTTGCCGGCGATGACATTGTCCTCGGGCAGAAACAGCACGTCGTCGGGCGGGCGGACAACGACGCGGCCACCCGAAAGGCCCTTGCCGACATAGTCGTTGGCGTCGCCGATCAGCTCCAGCGTGATGCCCGGTGGTAGGAACGCCCCGATCGACTGGCCAGCGGAGCCGGTCAGCGTGACGTGGATGGTGTCGTCGGGCAGACCCTGGGCGCCGTAGCGCCGGGTGACCTCCGAGCCGAGGAGGGTTCCGACGGTGCGGTTGACGTTGCGCACCGGCAGCTCCAGTCGCACCGGGTGGGCATCCTCCAGCGCGCCCTCGGCCAGCTGGATAAGGGTGCGGTCCAGCGCCTGATCCAGCCCGTGGTCCTGCGCCCGCAGCCTTCTGCGCTGCGTCAGGCGCGCGCCGTGGGCGTCGGTCGGGACGGTGAGGATCGGGCTGAGGTCCAGTCCCTGGCTCTTCCAGTGGGCGATCCCGGCGTCGGTGTCAAGCACCTCGGCGTGGCCGACCGCCTCGTCGAGGCTGCGGAACCCGAGTTCCGCCAGATAACTGCGAATGTCCTCAGCGATGAAGCGGAAGTAGTTCTCGACGAACTCCGGCTTGCCGTTGAACCGTGCGCGCAGTTCGGGGTTCTGGGTGGCGACCCCGACCGGGCAGGTGTCGAGGTGGCAGACCCGCATCATGATGCAGCCGGCCACCACCAGCGGTGCGGTGGCGAAGCCATACTCCTCCGCGCCGAGCAGCGCGGCGACGATCACGTCGCGCGCGGTGCGCATACCGCCGTCGCACTGCACGGTGATGCGGTCGCGCAGGCCGTTGAGCACCAATGTCTGTTGGGTGTCGGCCAGTCCGATTTCCCATGGCGCGCCGGCGTGTTTCAGTGAGGTCAGCGGCGCCGCGCCGGTGCCGCCATCGTGCCCGGAGATCAGCACCACGTCGGCATGCGCCTTCGAGACGCCGGCCGCGACCGTGCCGACCCCGACGCTGCTGACGAGCTTGACGTGAATGCGCGCCTCGGAGTTGGCGTTTTTGAGGTCTTGAATCAGCTGCGCCAGGTCCTCGATCGAGTAGATGTCGTGGTGCGGCGGCGGCGAGATAAGCCCGACGCCCGGCGTGGAATGCCGCGTCTTGGCGATATTCGGGTAAACCTTGTAGGCAGGAAGCTGGCCGCCCTCACCGGGCTTGGCGCCCTGCGCCATCTTGATCTGGATGTCCGACGCGTTGACCAGATAGTCGCTGGTGACGCCGAAGCGGCCGGAGGCGACCTGCTTGACGGCGCTTCGCCGGCGCGGATCGTAGAGCCGGTCGACGTCCTCGCCGCCCTCCCCCGAGTTCGACCGCCCGCCCAGGTTGTTCATCGCGATCGCCATGGTCTCGTGGGCCTCGGCCGAGATGGAGCCGTAACTCATTGCGCCGGTATTGAACCGGGTAACGATGGACTCGACCGATTCCACGTCCTCCAGCGGGACCGGCGGCCGCAGATCCTTCCTGAACTCGAACAGCCCACGCAGCGTGCCGCCGTCGCGGGACAGTCGGTTCACCTCGTCGGAGTACTGCTGGAAAACTTCGTATCGCCCGGTGCGGGTCGAATGCTGCAGCAGGAAAACGACTTCAGGGGTGAACAGGTGCAGCTCACCCTCGCGGCGGAAGGCATACTCACCGCCCACCTCCAGGCGGCGGTGCACCCGCTCGGTGGGGTTCTCCGGATACGCGCGACGGTGCCGAAGTTTGACCTCCTCGGCGATCACGTCCAGGCCGACACCGCCGAGTTGGCTCGGGGTGCCGGTGAGGTATTCGTCGACCACCTCCCTGTCCAGCCCGATCGCCTCGAAAGCCTGTGCGGCGGTGTAGGACCCGACGGTGCAGATGCCCATCTTGCTCATCACCTTCATCACGCCCTTGCCGAGCGCCTTGAGGTAGTTGCGCACCGCGGCGGCGGGCTCGATGCCGGTGAGTTCCCCTTCACGGATCAGGTCTTCGATCGACTCGAAGGCCAGGTACGGGTTGACGGCGGCGGCACCGAATCCGATGAGCATCGCGATGTGGTGCACCTCGCGGGCGTCACCGCTTTCCACGACCAGTGCGACCGTGGTGCGTTCCTTGGTGCGCACCAGGTGGTGGTGCACCGCGGAGACGGCCAGCAATGACGGGATCGGCGCCTTGGTGTGGTCGGAGTCGCGGTCGGAGATGACCAGTGTCCGAGCGCCTTTGGCGATCGCCTCGCAGGCACGGATGCGGAGGTCCTCCAGCGCGTCGGCGAGGCCTTCGCCGCCGCGTTCGACGTCGTAGAGCGCGCGCAGGACGGCGGTCTTGAGCCCGGGATGCTCACCGTCGTCGTTGATATGGACGATCTTGTTGAGTTCGTCATTGTCGAGCACCGGCCAGCCCAGCACGATCTGCCGACAGGAGGCCGCCGATGGTTCGAGCAGGTTCTGCTCGGGACCCATCACCCGTGCCATCGAGGTGACAACCTCTTCGCGGATGGCGTCCAGCGGTGGATTGGTCACTTGCGCAAAGAGTTCCACGAAGTAGTCGTAGAGCAGCCGCGACCGCTGGGAAAGCACGGCGGTCGGGGTGTCGGTGCCCATGGATCCCAGTGGTTCCCCGCCCGAGGCGGCCATCGGCGTGAGCAGAATGCGGAGGTCCTCTTCGGTGTAGCCGAAGGAAATCTGCCGGCTCACAACGGACTCGTGGTTGGGCTGGACGCGGACCCGGTCGGGAAGGGTCTTGAGGTCGAGCAGTCCGGAATGCAGCCACTCGCCGTAGGGTTCGGCGTTGGCCAGCTCGCTGTTGATTTCGTCGTCCGAGACGATCCGGCCGGCCGCGGTGTCGATCAGGAACATCTTCCCGGGTTCGAGCCGGCCCTTGGCGACGACCTCGGCGGACGGCACGTCGAGCACGCCGCTTTCGCTGGCCAGGATGACGCGGTCGTCGATGGTGCGCCACCACCGCCCGGGCCGTAATCCGTTGCGGTCCAGCACTGCCCCGACGACGGTGCCGTCGGTGAAGGTGACACACGCCGGTCCGTCCCACGGCTCCATAAGCGAGGCGTGGTATTGGCAGAAGGCCCGCCGCGCGGGATCCATGGTGGTGTTGTTCTCCCACGCCTCGGGGATCATCATCAGCACCGCGTGCGGCAGGCTGCGGCCGCCCAGGTGCAGCAGTTCCAGAACCTGGTCGAAGGAGGCCGAGTCAGAGGCGTCGGGGGTGCAGATCGGCGACAACCGGCTCAGGTCGCCAGGGATCCGGGCGCTGGCAATCATCGCTTCGCGGGCATGCATCCGGTTGCGATTACCACGCACCGTGTTGATCTCACCGTTGTGCGCGACGAACCGGAACGGATGAGCCAACGGCCATGACGGGACGGTGTTGGTGGAGAAGCGGCTGTGCACGATCGCGATGGCGCTCATGCATCGTTCGTCGCGCAGATCCGGAAAGTATTGGGGCAGCTGCGTTGTCGTCAACATACCCTTGTAGGCCATGGTCCTGCTGGACAGCGACGGAAAATATACGTCACCCATTTCGGCGCGTTTGCGCAGCGGATAGACCCGCCGGTCGAGGTCGATTCCGCTGGGCCGGCCGCCGTTGGATTCGGGTGCGGCGACGAAGAGCTGTGACATGTAGGGCATGCAGCTCAGCGCCGCCACGCCGACTTCGGCGCCGTCCGGGTCGACGGGTAGCTTGCGCCAGCCGAGGACGGTCAGGCCTTCGTCGGCGACGATGGCTTCAACGCGCTCATTGGCGCCGGCGCGGGCGACCGGGTCCTGCGGGAGGAAGCAGATACCCGCGGCGAAGGTGTTCATTCCGTCCGGCGCCGGAGGCGGGAGTTCGAAGTCGACGACCTCGCGAAGCAGTTCTAAAGGCAGTTGCAGGAGGATGCCGGCGCCGTCACCGCTATTGGGCTCGGCGCCCGCGGCCCCACGGTGTTCAAGGTGCTCCAGAGCGACGAGCCCGTCGGCGACGATAGCGTGCGAGCGCCGGCCCCGGATGTCGGTGATCATGGCGACGCCGCACGAGTCCGACTCGTTCTCGGGGTCGTACAAGCCTTGAGCGTCTGGCAATGCCGAAAACAGCATCTGAAACGCACCTCCGCAGTCCGGGAAACGTTCACCGGGACTGCACCGGCCCGAAAATCGAGTGTATCAGCGCAGCTCGGCGGCTATCGGTCGAAAACGGTGGGGACCAGCGGGAATCCCGGAAGATTTCGCACCACGGTCCAGGTGACCGCGGCGGCGACGACGACGACTATCGCGGACGTCGGCATTAGCTGTTGCCCACGGCGCCACCGCACCAGGAGCCAGGCAATGAGCGCCGGCAAGCCGACCAAGAGGAAGACATTGTCGACGACGGCGGCGGCGAAGTCGCCGTGCAGCAGGTCATGGGTCATCCGGAGCCCCCCGCAGGCCGGGCAATTCCATCCCGTCACCGCCTTGAACGGGCATGCCGGAAACAGGAAATCCGGATCGTGCGGATCGGCGAACCCGACGTAGGCCAAGCCACCGGCTATGAGCGCGCCCGCTCCGAGTGCGCCGTACAGCCGTCCCCGACGGCTGCTGGGTGCGGCGCTAGGTTCCATCGCGCAGTGGACGCCCCTGCGGGTCGCGGACTTTGTCGGTGAGCAGCAGCACGGCGTCGATGACGCCCCAGATGACCGCACCGATACCGCAAGTGATGAGGCCGACAACGAGCTGGGCGATGCCCAACCCTGTGTAGCCGAGGTAGATCCGCCCGATGCCGACCAGTCCCACCAATCCGAGCAATTGCAGCAAGCCCGCGACCACCTTGGACTTGTCGGACAGCGGCTCACCTGTGAGCGGATGACGCCCGTACGGCGCGGCCGGATCCATGTACGCGGCGGGATACTGGCCCAGCGGAGGGGGATACGGGGGCGGATAACCCGGAGGCGGCGGAGGAGGCGGAGGAGGCGTCGTGTCTTCTGCGCGGCTGCCGAACTGCGATGGATCGGTCATAGGTTTCAGCATGCCAGAGACGCGCTAGAAGGGTGGCGGCTCGTAGTTGGCGGCGAGCCAGGCTTGGCGTTGTCGTTCTTCTTCGGCGATGAGTTCGGTTCTTTCGCGTCGCTCCTGGGCGATGCGGTCGCGTCGGTCTTGCTCGCGGGTCTGGTTGCGGGTCGGCATCATCAGAGCGCGGTTGGTGGTGGGCTCGTCGAGCACCGGGATCGTCTCGCCGGTGGACTGCGCCAGCGCGGGAAACAGCATGCCGCCGTGGGGTTCCGTGGTGTAGGCGTGTCCGGTCAGGGAGGTGAAGATGACCGTGCCGTCGGGCAGTTGTCGATCCGTCCAGCCACCGGGACCGGCGTAGAAGGTCTTGAGCAGATGATGACAGCGACTGGCCGAAGTACGTTCTACTAGCGCGGGCAGCCGCCGCGATTTATACGAAACCCATGCGTTGCCATAACGGGAAAGATTTACTCGGCATAGCTGGTCTTCTATTTCATCGCGATGCCTGGAGTGGTGATGAAAACTGGTGAAACCGAAGCGACACCGGTCGACGAGGTGCTTGTGAATAGCCTCGTCCAACGTGTGGTGCCGGCCTTCAACGCCCATGACGCCGAGGGCTTCGTTGCGGTGATGACCGAGGACGTTGTCTTCGAACACAGTGCCGCACCCGCACCCATGCATGGACGCGCCGAGGTAAGTGCGTATTACACCAACAATATTTGGAAGGCCTTTCCCGATGTGACCATGGAACTGATGGACGGGCCGTTCTTCCATCCACGTGCCCCCCGAATCAGCTTCAACTGGTTCGCAGTGGGCACCCATACCGGGCTGCTCGATCCGCCGGGCTTGGCGCCCACTGGCAAACGCGTCGAGTTCGACGTCAGGGAGATCGCCGAAATCCGCGATGGGCTCGTGAGTCGGGTTCGCCTTGTGGTCGACATGGCCGCTGTCATGCGTCAACTCGGCATGCTTCCTGCACCGGGCACCCGCGGAGAGCGAGCGTTCGCGATGATGCAGCGGCTGCAGATGAAGCTGTCACGCCGCTGACGCCGGATCGGCGAAGCACATTTAACCGGGCATGACACCGAATACGCGAAGAACGCTTCGAGTTCCGAGTGAAAGGCCAGTCGGCAACCTACCCACCTCGCGACGCCACCTACGAGCGCGGGTCGCGTACGGCCGCGACGACCTGCTGGATAGCGTCGATCACCTGCTCTGGCTGGTCCTGGTGGATGTTGTGCCCGCTCTCAGCGGCGACGATCAGGCGAGCGTCGGGGACGAGCTGGGCGAGATCCTGCTGCAGCGCGAACATGATCCCTTCCATCTTGTCACTCGGCCAGCCTGGAAACGGGTCGCCGAACGGGATGCCATGGGCCAGCACGACCAGCGGCATCGGGCGCAGGGGCGCATCCTTGCGCGCCCGGCGTACCTGGCCGGTGGTGGCGTCATCCCTTAACGGGGCGGTGTACCACCGCTCCGCCTCCGGATAGGCATCGAGGAGGTCTTGGTTGGTGACGGTGAGCGCTTCGAACTCCGCCCACTGGTCCGGCGTCATGGCCTCCTGGAAACGCAGCCACACATCCTCGT
>JBEVHG010000072.1:0-11326 GCA_040511335.1 Mycobacterium sp.
GCTGCCAGTCTGCGGTTCGGAGAACAGCCAGGTACCTCCGCGAGGATCGCGTCGGGTGGGCGAGGCGGCCACCTCGACGGTGTTGAGGTCCACCAATCGAAGGTAGTCAAGCCACCGCCGGCCGCATGCCGCACCAAGTCCCGCACCCGCCGGTGCACGCGGACTAACCTGCACCACATGACCGATGAGCTGGCCACCGACGACGGCCAGACCCCCATCGAGCACGCGCTGGCCGGCGGCGAGCCGCAGCGGGTCGGCTGGTTCCGGTTCTACTTCGCCGACGAACACTGGGAGTGGTCACCGCAGGTCGAGCGGATGCACGGCTACGCGCCCGGTGCGGTGGCGCCCACCACCGAGCTCGTGCTGTCGCACAAGCATCCCGACGACTACCGGCAAGTCGCCGCGACGCTCGACGAAATCCGTCGCACCTCGGGTGCGTTCAGCACCCGGCACCGGATCATCGACACCCACGGCGACGTCCATCACGTGGTGGTGGTCGGCGACCAGCTCTACGGCGAGGACGGCGACGTGATCGGGACCCACGGCTTCTACGTCGACGTCACCCCGGCGATGCGCGCAGCCCGGGACGAGATCGTCACCGAGGCGGTCGCCGAGATCGCCGAGGCCCGGGCCGGCATCGAGCAGGCCAAGGGCATGCTCATGCTCGTCTACCGGATCACCGCCGACTCCGCGTTCGAGTTGCTCAAATGGCGGTCGCAGGAGACCAACATCAAGCTGCGGCTGCTGGCCGAGCAGATCGCCAAGGACTTCCTCGAGCTCAACTACGACGAGGTGCTACCGGATCGCAGCGCGTACGACAGGCTGCTGCTGACGGCCCATCTGCGCGTCCGGTCCTGAGGTTTACCCCGCCGTCGGCCAGGGAATTCTCCTCCACGTCGAATCAATGGCGTTCGCACAGCGAATGCGGGAGAATGGATTATGGCGATCTGCGCGACATGTGGCAACGATTACGACAAGGCCTTCACGGTGAGCTGGAACGGGCGCACCGAGACGTTCGACAGCATGGAATGCGCGGCGACGAAGGTCGCGCCGCAGTGTCATCACTGCGGCTGCCGGATTCTCGGCCACGGCGTCGAGGTTGCCGAGGCCATATTCTGCTGCGCGCACTGCGCCCGCGAGTCCGGTCACCCCGAATTGGTCGACCGGCAACCCCAAGTCGCCGGTTCCGGGTAGGCGGCCGTGTATCACAATCCCAACGACTTGCGACACGACGACGCCAACGTCCGCGAGGCCGTGCGTTTCGGCCTCCTGATGGCCGTGCTCGGCGTCGCGTTTCTGGTCGTGGCCGCCGTGTGGATCAGCACCTGTGACGGCGCCACGGCCGACACGGTGGCCTGCGGTGCACCGCAGCGCACCCTGCTGGCACTCGGCGCGCCGGTCATCTTGCTGATCGGCGGTCTGCGGGCCTTCGTGCGGACGTACCAGACGTGGAAACGGCATGAAACCTGGTGGGCCTGGCAGGGCGCCGGATGGTTCCTGATGACGCTGATGCTGCTCGTCCTCACGATGAGCCTGCCGACGCTGGCCGGGATCGGCGTATGAGCATGCGTGTTCAATATCGGCCCTGTCAGTGATGTTCGTTTCCCCGACAACGGATTCGGGTCTACCGTGGAAATATGCCCTGGAACACGGGCAGAAGATGGGCGAGAGGATTAATCATGAAAGGTCCTAAGGATCCCGTCGATCACGCGAGGACAACCCGACCACATGCGGGCGAGTCGATGAAGGACAACGTGATCATGCCGGGGCTCATCGTGATCGGCTTGGCAATCGTCTTGTTCGTCGGATGCCTGGCCGCCTTCGCCACCCGCCACCATGACGTCGGCTTGGTGCTGGCGTCGCTGTCGGGGGCCGGATTCATCATCGGCTCGGCGTGGCTGGTGATTGAGCATCGGCGGGTTCGCCGCATCGAAGAGCGTTGGTACGCAGAGCATCCCGATGCGCAGCGGCAGGCGCCCAGCAGTTAGAACACGGTCAGCGGGACCAGGAAAAGGGGTCCAGCCGGGAATGTTCCGGCTGGACCCCTTTGCGAGGCGCGGAGGGTTACTGCTCCTGCTTCTGGCGTTCCTCGGCTGCCTTGGCGCCACCTCGAGCCGCCTCGGCTTCGGCTTCCTTCTTGGCCGCGTCGCGCTGAGCGTCGGCCTTGTCCTGCTGAGCCTTGCCCTCGCGGACCAAGTCATCACGGCCTGTGACGGTACCGACCGCTTCCTTCGCCTTGCCCTTGGCGCCTTCTACGACACCCTTGACGGCTTCTTCCGGACCACTGTTCTTCTCGGTCATGCTTACCTTTCCGCTACTCGGATGGGTACGCCCACTTCTTGAGCTTGGGGGCAATCCGGCCCTCGACTGGACCGGACCTGACAACCCGGATTCCGGGCTGCACGGGGGGATCTCCCCACGCACTCGTCGGGTTCCCCGGGGCCCGCGCGACTAAACCGGCGTCAGCTGTCGCGGTCGAATTCCTCGAGCTCGGGGTCAAGGTCGACGGTTTCCCGCTGCCCCTGCCAGTCCGAGGGCGCCACCTCCAGCGGCACGTTGTCCACCGGCTCTTCGGGCGCCTCCTCGTCGGGCATGGGGTAGGCGGTCGCGCGCTGTTGGTCGACGGCGTCGGCGACCGGGACGTCGTCGGGAAGATCCTCGCTGTCCTGCATGACGGCGGGATAGCCCACCGCGGTGTTGGCGAAACGCTGCTCCCCGTCGGGGTTTCTAGCTCTTGGCGACCGTGCGGATCATCCGCCGCGTGCTCTTCTCCAGGACTGACTGACGCTCGTCGGCTGCCTTCGTCCGTGCGGCCCGCCGCACCCCCGCGGCGATGGTGAGGCCTTCCTGATAGCCCTCTATCACCCGCGGGTCGACATACGCTGATCGGGCCACCGCGGCGGTGTTGCCCAGCGCGTCGGCGACCTCCCGCATCACCGCGGCCTCGACACGCTTGACCACCTTCTTGTCGACCGGCGGGTCCGCATCGGCGAAGGCCTCCGCCGCCAGCACCGTGCCATGCCAGGTGCGGAGGTCCTTGACCGTGTAGTCCTCGCCGATCATTTCCTTGAACCTGGCATTGAGGTCGTCGGCGTGGATGTCGGTCCATCCCGAGGTGTTGCGGCACACCAACAGCCGATCGGTGCGGTCGCGGTGGCGAAGCAGCCCCCGAACGGCCCGCACTGCCCGCGGATCGTCGATGGCCAGGGTCCGACGCACACCGCTCTTCGCGGGGTAGTCGAACTCGACCGCTCCGGAGCGCAGCTGGGCGTGCTCGCACAGCAGGGTTGCAATGCCGAACGAATTGTTTTCCTCGGCGTACTGCTCGCCGCCGGCCCGGAAGTAGCCGAGATCGAGCAGGTGCAGCGCCAGTGCCAGCACTCGGTCGCGCTCCAGCCCACGACCGGCGAGATCGGCGGCGATCCGTCGGCGCCACTCCGGAAGCGCCGTGGACATCTCAAGCACCCGGTCGAACTTTTCCTCGCCGCGTTCCTCCTGCCACTTCTGGTGGTAGATGTACTGGCGACGGCCGGCGGCGTCGGTGCCGACCGCCTGAATGTGCCCGTGGGGATGAGGACAGATCCAGACCTTCTTCCAGGCCGGCGGGATCACCAGGTCGTTGATGCGCCGCAACGTTTCGGCGTCGGTGACCGCCGTGCCGTCGGGGTTGTGATACGAGAATCCGCGTCCGCGGCGCACCCGGCGCAGCCCCGGTCCGCGTACTACGCTGCGGCGCAGGCGCATGTCGACCTACCCGCTTGCATCACATTTCGGCATGGGCGTTTGGCGCCCAACCGCTGCGGGGTATGGGGACCTACACCATGACGACAACGGAATTGGCACACGGGGCGGCATCATCGGCGTCACTGCATCATTGGCGCGAGAATGATGAACGCCGCGGCGTAGATCGCGACCGCAACCAGGATCAACGTGACCAGCACCAAGCCGGCGGTGACCAGAATCCGGCGCAGCGGACGTGTTCCGGGCGCACCGTGGTCCCGCGGCGCAATCTCCTCCATGACGGGTGTTTACCCGGTCAAAGCCGTTGCCACACGTCGCCCCCGAGCCCGCGGAGCGCCGGTGGTTAGCCGGGGAGCGACCTGGGGTAGTCTCCCTTGGACATTGCCGGGAGGTCACATGACCGACGTCGAAAAAACCAGAAACGGGCAGCTGACGAGCGCCCGGTCGGTCGAGCTTCGGGTGACGGCCGAGTTGGAGAATTTGGCCGTGCTGCGAACCTTGGTCGCGGCGGTCGGCACCTTCGAGGATCTCGATCTTGACGCCGTCGCTGACCTGCGTCTGGCCGTCGACGAGGCGTGCACGCGGCTGATCAAGTCAGCCGTCGAAGACTCAACGCTGGTGCTGGTGGTGCGCCCGCAGGACGACGCGGTGGTCATCGAGGCTTCGACCACCTGCAAGACCCGCGATATCCTGGCGCCCGGCAGCTTCAGCTGGCACGTGCTGAGTTCGCTGACCGACGAAGTGCGCACCTTCGAGGACGGTCAGGGGCCCGACGAAGGGCGGGTGTTCGGGATCGCCATGACGACGAGACGAGTGAGTTCACTGCGGTGACGCCGTCGTCGGCCAGGAGTTCGTCGTCTCGATCGAACTCTGAATACGCGGACGTCGCAGACCTGTTTCGCGAACTGAGCGACCTGCCCGAGGATTCCTCGCAGTTCCAGCGGCAGCGCGACCGCATCGTCGAGCGTTGCCTGCCGCTGGCCGACCACATTGCTCGGCGATTTGACGGGCGCGGTGAGCCCCGCGACGACCTGGTCCAGGTCGCGCGGGTTGGTCTGGTCAACGCGGTGATCCGGTTCGACGTCGACGCCGGCTCGGACTTCGTGTCGTTCGCGGTCCCGACCATCATGGGCGAAGTCCGCCGCCATTTCCGGGACAACAGTTGGTCGGTCAAGGTGCCGCGCAGGCTCAAGGAGCTGCACCTGCGTCTCGGGGCCGCGACCGCAGATCTTTCGCAGCGGCTGGGCCGTGCGCCTACCGCGTCGGAGTTGGCCGCCGAACTGGACATGGACCGTGACGAAGTGGTCGAGGGCCTGGTCGCGGGCAGTTCCTACAACACGCTCTCGATCGACAGCGGCGGCAGCGGCAACGAGGACGCCCCGGCCATTGCCGACACGCTCGGCGATCTCGACGCCGGTCTCGACCAGATCGAGAACCGGGAAGCGTTGCGGCCGTTGCTCTCTGCGCTTCCGGAGCGGGAGCGGACCGTGCTGGTGCTCAGGTTCTTCGAGTCGCTGACGCAGACGCAGATCGCCGAGCGGGTCGGCATCTCACAGATGCACGTCTCCCGCTTGCTTGCGAAATCCCTAGCGCGACTGCGAGACCAGCTGCAATAGCCGATGCGGCTCAGCGCGCAAAGTGGACAGCGCAGCGTCGACGGTGCGGCAGATCGGCAACGCCGAATCGGGGTCGCAGATGCGCAGTAGGCGTGTCACCGCCGCGCTGGGTATCACTGCCCAATCGACGTTCTCTGCCGCGCACCGCACATTGACGGTGTGTAGTGCCGAAAAGCCTGCAGTGCCGAAGAATTCGACGCCGGACAGGTCAAGCACCAGCCGTTTCGCGGTGGCTGCGTGGCGCATCGTGTAGTCGACGAACTCCTGCGCATTGGATGCGTCGAGTTCGCCATGGGCGGTGATCACTGCCATCGACGGCTGCGGACGCCTGGTGGTGAAATGAGCCATATGGCAGTCGGCGCGTTCGGTAATGGACTCGGGCGATGCCGAGTGAGCGGTCGGAAGGGTGGACATTGTGACTCCATCAGTCGGAATACGCGACTCGTACTGTGGTTCACGTCAAAAGTTGCGGGCTCTGCGTCCTCAAAGCCCTCTGCAGGAAGTTCGGTGCCCTGCACGTCGATGACGTTCCCAGCTGGCTGTGAACTCAACCTATTTGGAACCTTACGCCCGGTGGCAAACGTTCGACAATCGCTGTAAGAGAATTTTAATAATGGCTGGTCAGGCCAGCCAATCCGGCTGAAGATCCCAGCCCGGCCCCGGGCCCGGTGGATCGTCGCGGGCCATGGTCGCCTGGATGAGCCCGTACGGGCGGTCGTCGGCGTGGAAGACCTCGTTGTTGTTGACCAGCCCGAACTTTGACAGGTCGTAGACGGCATGGTGCTTGTTCGGCGCGGACAGCACGGCCTTACCCATTTCGTCCAGGATCTGCTGGAGTGCAAGAGACTGCACCACCGCAAACTGTTTGACCAGTTGGCTTTTGACGCCCACGTAAACCCATCACCCGGTCATGGGTGGGCTCTAGAACGGTGTAGGTGTCGGTGAGGAACCCGCCGAACTGCGAGCCCGCCGACCACCCATTCTTTCTCGCCGTCGACGGTGGCGGCGGCCGTGCGTACCTCCTGCCCCTTGCGAATCCAGGTGTGATCGTGTTCGACGCCGTCGACTACCGCTCGCTGCCAAGCGAATTCATCGATCTCGGTGTGCGCATCCTGAAACGGGCCGATGTCGCGGACGAAGTGACGAGCCAGTTCCAGGCTGTAGTCTTCGAATCGATACCAGCCTCTGGGTGTCTGTGGGCAGAACATCGGACTGGTCACCGGTCACGTGGGCGGCAGCGAAATCCCCTCGCAGGCAGGTGGGTACGTCGATGTCATGTATCTCATGCCGGGGAGTGTCGCGGCAGATCCGGCCGATGCGCTTCACCCAGGATCATGCCGGACACGTCTTAGCTCTCTCGGTAGGCCGAATAGGCATACGGCGACAGAAGCAGCGGGACGTGGTACTCGCCTGCGGGATCGGTGGTTTCGAAGGCGAAGACGATCTCGGGATAGAATGCGGCGACGCTCTGCCCTGCGAAACACGTTGCGGTGTAGAAACGTATCCGGTACACGCCGGCCAGTTCGCCGCTGGCCTGTTCGCTTATCCAACCGTCGTCGTCCGGGCGGCGGTGTCCACCCGTCCGCCGATGCGGGGGTGACCGGCGAGCGCGGCGTCGATCTCGGCGTCGGGCTGTTCGACGAGCACACCCCGGCAGCAGGTGCATTCGCTGCGGGTCGGTTAGTCGGTTGAAACCGTCCAGCCCGAGCGCTCAGGCGTGGCGGACATCGCCTCAGAATCGGACAGGTTCACACTGTTCGCATGTCGAAGGCCTTTCGCAGCGCCGGAGTCGTGTTGGCTGCCGGTGCCGGAACCCGCTACGGCATGCCGAAGGTGCTTGCCGACCAAGGTGGCTGGTTGCGTGCCGCGGTAACCGCCCTGCACCGCGGCGGCTGCGACGAGGTGGTGGTGGTGCTGGGTGCCGCGATCGTCGACGTGCCGCCGCCGGCGCGGGCGGTGATCGCCGAAGACTGGGCCGACGGGCTCAGCGCGTCGCTGCGGGCCGGCATATCAGCGCTCGACGCGGCCGATTTCGCCGTACTGCACACCGTCGACACCCCTGATGTCGGCGCTGACGTCGTCCGGCGGGTGTTGTCCGCGGGGCGCTCGTCACCGTCGGGGCTGGCTCGCGCGCACTACGCCGGCCGGCCGGGTCACCCAGTCGTGCTGGCCCGACGGCACTGGCCCGACCTGCTCGCGGGGCTGCACGGTGACGAGGGCGCGCGGCCGTTCCTGCGGGCGCGTTCCGACGTCCTCGCCGTCGAGTGCGGTGACCTGGCGGGCGGCGCAGACATCGACACGCCCGTGGCGGACTCGGTCAGCCGGCCGGGTACATCAAGGCGGCGAGATCAAGGATCTCCTGACGGTCGGCGGTCAGGATGAAGCCGGACCGGATCGACATGTCGAGCGCCGCCTCGAAGCGCTCGAGATAGTCCGCGGTGCCATTGGGGTAGAGCCGGCGGAGGGTGTCAGCGTCCAACAGTTCGCCGGAGCCGAAGATAGCGGACATCAGGCTCCCGTCGCTGCTAAGGCCGGATGTGCGCGCAACCGGCACGTCGACCCAAGGGGTTCTGACGCCGCCGGTGGCGAGTCCGTTCGCATCTTGAACCAGCTCGGGTGGGTCGGCATCGCTCAACTCGATGCGCGGGCCGTGCGGCGCGGGTTCGCCGGCGCGTACCCACCTGTGCAGGCCCGCGAGTGCGGACTGCAGGACATAGTGGTGCTGCGGCGCGAAATTGATGGGATGCGCCAGTTCCACACCCAACAGGTTGTTGGTTGGCGCATAGGCGGCCACGATCGCGTCCAACGGAGCGGATCCGGTGTCGATCGGCGCCACTTGAATCGTGTAGTTGTCGGCGTGAGCGGCGCCGGGAATCTCCCAGGCCCGCAACCGTTCGCCGTCGGGCTGCCTCGCAAGATGGTAGCCCGCCAGGTGCCCTCCGATCAGGTCGGTTTCCGTTATGACCGTGATCAGCGGGACGTACACCTTCGCGAGCGGGTCGACGGCGTTGACGTAGGTCGTCAGGTACAGCGCCGATTGGGATTCGCCCAACGGCCAAGACGAGTTCCGGCGTCAACGGACCAAGCACACCATTGCGGTCCTGCTCGCGGACCAGGCGCCCGATCTGCGAGAAAATGTCGTACGCGAAGGCATCTCCCGGGTGGCGCAGCCGTGCATAACGCACGGGATCCTGGGTCTTCAGGGACATATCCGAAATGCCCGGGGTGTCACCGAGGATGCTCGCACCGCCCTCGACACCCACCCGTTGTGCCGAGACCACGACGTGGGCGTAGCCTTCGCGAACCACCTCGCGATGCGCCATCATCCAGATGGCGGGAGCGTCTATGCCGCCGCTTCCACCGCCCGTCGAAACCGACTTCGCCATCAGCGGCGTAGGAAGACGCTGTTCCGGAGATGAAGAACTCCTCGGCGACATAACCCAGATCCGTCACGTCATACGCGCCGAGCAGCAAGTTGGGCTTACCCGGTACAGCGGTCACGATCGGTTCCGTCATCTTCCAGCTCTTTTCATCGCCACGCTCTTTCATGCTTGATCGGCTCACCCGCCTCGATATCACGACGAGTTCTACGCTGGCCGCGCGGTCAGCCCAGCGCTGCGACGGCGAACCTGCAGACCGCGTCGGCCGCCGATGCCGCCGCGTCCGCGTGGCCCTCCCGTGCCCGGGTGTGAACCGTCGCGGTGGCAGGGTCCAGGCTCACCTCGGCGAGCAGCTCACCCGTGGTCGGCTCGCACACCGCCCAGGTGTAGCCGGTATCCGACGTCCATTGCGCGCTGCGCCGGTCGATGTAACGCGGGTCGGTTTCGCCCAGATCGGCCAGCGCGGGGCGGTCGTCGATCAGCTCGTCGGACCGCAGCGCACGCAAATACCAAGCGCCGGCATTGATTTCGACGGGCTCCACAGATCAGGCCGGTTGGATCTCGGCCCGGTTGGCCCGCGCGACGATGTGGTCGAGCACCTCGAACGTCTGGCAGATCGCGCCGTAGATGTGCGTGGCGTGTTTCCGCAGCGTCGCAAGCACCAGGTACTGCGGGTAGGTCAGGCCGAGCGGCTCCAGCACGAGGTAATGGTAGACATGGCAATTGCCACCCAAGATTCAACCCGGTGCGCAAAGCCGCGGCGGCCACCGCCGCCGTCGAACAGGCGATCCACATAGTGCGAAAGGTGTTCGGAGCATGAAGGTAACCGTTGTCGGGGCCAGCGGGCTCATCGGAACCAAGGTCGTCGACCTCCTCAGGACTGGCGGCCACCACGTCGTCGCGGCATCGCGCGACTCGGGCGCCGACGTGATCACTGGTGAGGGGCTTTCCGACGCGCTCGCGGGCGCGGATGTGCTAGTCGACGTCGTCAACTCACCGTCGTTCGAGGACGATCCGGTGTTGGAGTTCTTCACCACGTCCACCACGAACCTGGTGGCGGGCGCGAAGGCTGCCGGTGTCGGCCACTACGTGGCGCTGTCGATCGTCGGCGTCGACGGGCTGCCCGAGAGCGGATACATGCGGGCCAAGGTCGCTCAGGAGAAGCTGATCACCGGGTCCGGCCTGCCGTACTCCATCGTGCGCGCGACACAGTTCATGGAATTCGATGACGCCATCGTCGCTTCGGCGACCGAGGGGACGACGGTGCGGGTACCCGACGCGCTGATTCAGCCGATCGCCGCCGACGCTGTTGCCGCCGAGGTGGCCCGCGTCGCGGTCGGAGAACCGCTGAACGGCATCCGCGAAATCGGCGGACCGGACAAGATCTCGTTCGAGGAGCTTGCCCGATCGGTACTGGCCAAGCACGGCGAGGACAAGACGGTCGTGGTCGATCCGGAGGCCCGATACTTCGGCACGCCGTTACAGCAGCGCAGCCTGGTCACCGACGACTAGCGTCGTGAACGGTCCGAGGGGCATGCAACGAGTCTCGGAAACTGGCACCGCATGTGGTTCCACTTTCCGAACCTCGTTGCAGTTCAAGGCCGGGACAGCACGGCGCAAGCCGCGGCGGTTCTGCTGTCGAGGACTGCGGACAGGACGCTAGTCACTCTTGATCTCGGCGAGCACGGTGCCCTGGGTGATGGCGGCACCCGCCTCGACCGCGAGCCCGGCGATGGTCCCGTCCTTGTGGGCGGTGACGGGGTTTTCCATCTTCATCGCCTCCAGGACCACCACGAGATCGCCGGCGGCCACCTCCTGGCCTTCCTCGACGGCCACCTTGACCACGGTGCCCTGCATGGGCGCGGTGACCGCATCACCCGAGGCGGCGGCGCCTGCGTGGGCACCGCGCTTGCGCGGCTTGGGCTTCTTGCGAAGAACACCCGCACCGGCGGCCGAGCCGTTGCCCAATGCGAGATCGCCGGGCAGCGAGACCTCGAGCCGGCGGCCGCCGACCTCGACGACGACCGTCTGCCGCGGCAGGGTCTCCTCGTCGAGGGGCTCACCGCCGGTGAACGGCTCGATGGCGTTCTCCCACTCGGTTTCGATCCAGCGGGTGTGCACCGAGAAGCCGTCGCCATCACCGATGAACGCCGGATCGGACACCACCGCGCGGTGGAACGGGATGACGGTGGCCAGGCCCTCGACGTGGAACTCGTCCAGCGCGCGCCGGGAGCGGGCCAGCGCCTCCTCGCGGGTGGCACCGTGCACGATCAGCTTGGCCAGCATCGAGTCGAACTGCCCGCCGATCACCGAACCGGTCTCCACGCCGGCGTCCATCCGCACGCCGGGGCCGCTGGGCGGCTCGAACTTGCTCACCGGGCCGGGTGCGGGCAGGAAGCCGCGGCCGGCGTCCTCGCCGTTGATCCGGAACTCGATCGCATGCCCGCGCGGCGCGGGGTCCTCGGTGATGTCGAGCTTCTCGCCGTTGGCGATCTTGAACTGCTGCAGCACCAGGTCGATGCCCGCGGTCTCCTCGGTGACCGGGTGCTCGACCTGCAGCCGGGTGTTGACCTCGAGGAACGAGATCAG
>JBEVHG010000073.1:0-13496 GCA_040511335.1 Mycobacterium sp.
AGTGCACGTCGAGGGTGACGGTCGAGCCGTCACCGGATGGCTTGATCTTGGCGAGCAACTTGACCTTGACGCCGCCCTTGCCGTCGCCGTTGAGCGTCATCGCCTCGGGCGGCTTGTAGTGCACGATCGTCCAATTGATGCGGTTGGGCATGCCCTTGACCTCGACGATCGACACGATTTGCGTGCCCTTGTCCAGGTTGTCGGGCAGCTTGCTGCGCCACACCCGGTGGATGGTCAGCCACTCCTTGTACCGGGAGAGGTCCGAGGCGCACTCCCACGCCTGCTCCGGCGGCAGTGGAACGTCGACGGAGACGGAAAGTTTGGCCATACACTAGGCCTGCGGGTCGACGGCTTTCTTGGCGGCGTCCTGCACCTTATCGACGGTTTCCTGGAACTTGCCCTCGGTCTTGGCGTCGATGGCGTCGCCCGCCTTTTCGATCGCCTCTTCCGCCTTGTCGGCGCCCTTCGACAGCAGATCCTTGGCCTCTTCCATCTTGCCCTTGGCCTCGTCCATGATTCCCATGAGCTCACCTTCGGTTTGGGACTACTTAGTAGGCCGCAAGCCATTCTTGTCGGTCCCAGCTATCGCCACAAGGGGCGTCGTTCGCCCATGAGCACACCCTGGACCCACCACAACACCTCGATTACCGCGGCCCCGACAACGCCGATTCCCAGCGCCATCGACGTGATCGCCGCGTTCGACGGGTCGAGCATGAACCACTTCTGCGCCAGCGGAATGCTAAAGATCACCACGTACGCAAGGGCAGACACCGTGACCAGTGCGACCCGCCACCACTCGTACGGACGCGCCACCACCGCGAGCACCCAGATCGCGGACACCAGCAAAGTGATCAACGCCGCCGTCGACGCCTGCGTCTGCTCGGTTTCCGTGGCCTCCCGGCCCTGGTAGGCCACCAGGTAGGAGGTGAACGTCGCGATGCCGACCACCACACCCGAGGGCAGCGCCGAGCTCATCACCCGGCGCACGAAACCCCGGTGCGCCCGCTCGTTGTTGGGCGCCAGCGACAGGATGAACGCCGGTATGCCGATTGTGAACCAGGCCGCGATCGTGACGTGGATGGGCTGGAACGGGAACAACAGTGGATCGGATCCGAACAGCTTGGACGACAGGCCGGCGAGTCCCACCAAGGTCGCCAGCAGCACCGAGTACACGGTCTTGGTCAGGAACAGGTTGGAGACGCGTTCGATATTGCCGATCACCCGGCGGCCCTCGCCGACGACGTACGGCAAGGTGGCGAACTTGTTGTCCAGCAACACGATCTGCGCAACCGCACGCGACGCGGAGCTGCCCGCACCCATCGCCACCCCGATATCGGCGTCCTTGAGCGCCAGCACGTCGTTGACACCGTCACCGGTCATCGCCACGGTGTGCCCGCGCGATTGCAGGGCGTGCACCATGGCGCGCTTCTGATCCGGACGCACCCGGCCGAAGGTGGTGTACTCCTCGAGCGTGTCGGCCAGCTGATCGGGTTGGTCGGGGAGCTTGCGGGCGTCCAGCGTCTCGCCCTGAAGTCCGAGCGTCCCGGCCACCGCCCCGACCGACACCGCGTTGTCACCCGAGATCACCTTGATCGAAACCTTTTGTGACGCGAAGTAATCCAGGGTGTCACGGGCGTCGGGACGGACCCGCTGCTCGAGTACGACCAGCGCGACGGGTGTCACCTGGCCGGGCGCGTCCGGATCGTCGACGGGCACCTCGGAGCAGCCCAAAAGCAGCACCCGCAGGCCCTGCGATCCGATCTGCTCGGCCTGCTGGGCCGCCGGCGACGCCGAATCGAGCAGCACGTCGGGTGCGCCGA
The DNA here is from genome assembly GCA_040511335.1 of Mycobacterium sp. Taxonomy (GTDB): domain Bacteria; phylum Actinomycetota; class Actinomycetes; order Mycobacteriales; family Mycobacteriaceae; genus Mycobacterium. The sequence continues at coordinate 1,821 of JBEVHG010000073.1, forward strand.
TCACCCAGTTGCCGTGCTCACCGTAGGACGCGCCGCTCCATTTGGTCGCGGACTTGAACGGCGCGACCGCGGTCGCCGTCCAGCCCGGCGGCGTGGGGTACGCCTCGGCAATGGCCTGCATGCTGGCGTTCGGCCGGGTGTCGTCGGCGGCCAACGATGCCAGCACCTCAGCGACGTCACTTTCGGTGAACTCCTTGAGATCTGAGACCCGCATGCCGTTCTCGGTGAGCGTGCCGGTCTTGTCGGCGCACACGACGTCGACGCGGGCCAAGCCCTCGATCGCGGGCAACTCGTTGACCAGGCACTGCCTCCGGCCGAGTCGGACCACGCCGACCGCGAACGCGATCGAGGTCATCAGCACCAGGCCCTCGGGCACCATCGGCACCAGCGCGCCCACCATCCGCAGCACCGACTCGCGCCAGCCCGCGTCGGTGGTGAACAGCTGGGTGTAGATGATCAGCAGGCCGGCCGGGACCAGCAGGTAACCGATGAACTGCAGGATCTTGTTGATGCCGGTGCGCAGTTCGGATTTCACCAGCGTGAACTTGCTGGCTTCATCAGCGAGCTTGGCGGCGTACGCCTCGCGGCCGACCTTGGTGGCCCGGTAGGCCCCGCTGCCGGCGACGACGAAACTGCCGGACATCACCATGTTGCCGGCGTCCTTGGCGATCGGGTCGGCCTCACCGGTGAGCAGCGACTCGTCGACTTCGAGGTTGGTCTCCTCGACGATCTCGCCGTCGACGACGATCTGATCACCCGGACCCAGCTCGATGATGTCGTCGAGCACGACCTCGCTCGGCATCAGCGCCTGCGTACCGGATTGCCGGCGCACCAATGGTTTTGCCTGCCCGACGATGGCCAGCTTGTCCAGCGTCTGTTTGGCGCGCAGCTCCTGAACGATGCCGATCGCGCTGTTGGCGATGATCAACAGTCCAAAGGCGCCGTTGATCACCGAACCGGTAGACAGCACGATGACCAGCAGCACCCCGAGGATGGCGTTGATGCGGGTGAACACGTTGGCCCTGATGATGTCGGAGACGCTGCGTGCCGCCCGGGTGGGCACGTCGTTGGCTTTGCCTTCGGCGACCCGCTGGGCGACCTCGGCATCGGTGAGACCGGCGGCGATGACGGCGGTCATCGGGTGAACGTCCCGTTGCCGAGGGTGTCGTAGTACTCCAGCGTCAACTTGTCGCCGTCGAAGGTGGCCGCTGAAATCGTTCCGGGAGGCGCGTTTTCGGTGACGAGGCTGAAGGTGAACACATTGCCGTCCCAGTGCGTCAGCGGCCAGACCTCCCCGCGCGGGCCAAGCGACAGTGCGAGCCTGCCGTCCGCTCTGGTGATCTTGGCGGGACCCCAGTAGTCGTTGTTGTAGGTCCCGACATAGGAGACCAACGGCGCGGGCGGTGTCGGATTCGCCGGCGGTGTCTTACCGACCAACGATCCCTCCGGTGCACCCATCTCCTGGAACGCATTCCGGTACAGACCGCGCCAGTCCTCGCGTACCTCGCCGAACTGCACCAGATCGGCGAACTCCGCGGTGAGCGTCTCGGGAATCCCCGACGGGGTGGCGTTGGTCAGCGCGACGATCGCCACATCGGCGGACGGGATGATGACGAAGTTCGTCCCCGAGCCGAGTTCGAATGCGCCGGAATGACTCCACTGCACGCGCGCCGCCGACGTCGTCCCCACGTTGAACCCGTAACCGTAGAAGCCGGAGCGCATCGCAGGCTCTGTCGGTGGATTGGAGACACTCTGCGGCGTCAGGGCCGGCAGCAGCGCCTTCGGGTCGACGATCTGCTTGCCGCCATAGCTGCCGTTCGCCAGCATCATCGTCAGCCAGTGCGTCAGATCGTTGATCGACGAACTCACGCCACCGGCAGGGGATTGCGGGTCGGGATCGCGGAGATGCCGCGGCTCATAGCGGTCCTCGATACGGATGTGCCCGACGGCGCGGTTGGGCCGAGCCTCGAAGTCGGCGAAGCGCGAACTCGTGGAGGTCATACCGAGTGGCCGGTAGAGCACCTCGTCGCTGAGGTCCTCCCAGGACTTGCCGGCGCTGACCGCCACTGCTTCGCCGGCTGCCGTCACGCCGAAGTTGGTGTAGGCGTAGGAGATTCGGAAGGCATCTAGCGGCAGTTGCCGCAGCCGCTCCAGGATGTAGCGCCGGTCATAGCCCAAGTCCTCGAGCGGATCACCGGCGTGATCGGGAAGGCCGGAGCGGTGCGAATACATGTCGCCGATATTGACCATCCGGGTGGCGGCCGGGTCGGCCAGGGCGAACCACGGCAGTTTTGAGACGATCGGCGTGTCCCAGGCGATCGCGTTCTCGCCGACCTGATGCGCCACCACGGTGGAGCCCAGCGGCTTGGACAGCGACGCCAGCTGAAACACCGTGTCCGGGTCCACCTTCTCGCCTGTGCGCACGTCCTTCACACCGAAACCTTTGGCGTACACGGTCTTTCCACCGTGCACCACCGCCACCGCCATCCCAGGGATCTCCGACGTGGCCATCAGCTCCTCGGCGATGCCGTCCAGCCTGGCGACCGCGTTCTCCACGGCGTTCTCGGGTAACGCCATCGTCGGCGCGGCCTGCTGGGTGGGCGGGGAATCGCAACCGGCCACCAGCAGCATCGCCGCAACAGCGATCCCGGCCAGTGCCCTCATGACTTGCACCGTAACGGTCTTATGCGACCGGGGCGGCGGCGTGAGGACATGAGCCGCGTCGAATCCGACGTTTTGGAGGCCGTTACTCGCACTTTTCCTGCGATTCGTACGTTTCGGCGTCCGGTCAGGTGCACCCTATCTGCTTACAGCCGCCACCAGGGGTCGAACGTCGACGTGCCGGGATCGACGCGCTGACCCGGCCTGGGCACCACCACGTGGACACCCGGGGGGTCGGCGGCGCGAAGCAGCCGTTCGATGGGATCCGACCACGGATGCGGCGCCAGCCGGAACGTCGCCCAGTGGATCGGCACCAGCAGCCCGGAGCCGGCGTCGGCGACGTCGAGGTGGGCTCGGACCGCCTCTTCGGGGTTCATGTGGATATCCGGCCACGCCGGGTGGTACGCCCCGACCGGCATCAGCGTGAGATCGAAAGGCCCGTGATCCATGCCGATTTCGGCGAAGCTCTTGGTGTAACCCGTGTCGCCGCCGAAGAAGGCGCGGTGCCGCGGCCCGGCGATCACCCACGACGCCCACAACGTGGTGTTGCGGCTGAGAAGCCGCCCGGAGAAGTGCCGGGCCGGTGTGCACACCAGGGTCAGCTCGCCGACCCGGTGGCTCTCGTTCCAGTCGAGCTCGACGATCCGGCTCTGCGGTATCCCCCACTTGCGCAGGTGGGCGCCCACTCCGAGCGGCACGACGAACGGCGCGCGCTGTGTGCGGGCCAGCCCGACGATGGTGTCGATGTCGAGGTGGTCGTAATGGTCATGGCTGATCAGCACGGCGTCCACGGCCGGCAGCGCCTCCAGCGGCACCGGCACCTCATGCATCCGCTGCGGGCCGACGACCCTCGACGGCGAGCACCTGCGGCTCCACACCGGATCGGTGAGCACGCCGTAACCGTCGACCTCGACCAGGGCGGTGGCATGGCCGTACCAGTTGACCGCCAGCTCTGCGGGTGCGGCATCGGCTTGCGCCGGCGTGGCCAGCGGAATGGGTCCGCCCGGCCGTCCCGTACCACTGGATCCGACGAGTTCGCGGATCAGCAGCCGTTGTTGTTCGCGGTCCAGGTTGATCGGCGACGCCGGGTCGAGATTGACGAACACACCGTCGCGGTAGTTCGGCGAGCCCTGCGCCACGGGCTGGATCTCACCGGGTCGGGCGCCCAGCGCCGCCGGTGCGCCGTGAAACGCGCGCAACACCCAGCTGCCGCCCAGCAGCGTGGCCGTCCCGAAGCCGAACCGGAGCGCCGCGCGCAGCACCTCAAGCTCCCCGAAATTTCGGCGGCCGCTTCTCCACGCGGGCCACCTGCGCCTCGACGACGTCCTGGCTGGCCCACGCCTTGTCGAACAGCTCCTTGTGCTCCGGGGCCTGATCCTCGTAGGCACCGTCGTCGTTGAGCACCCGCTTGGCGTGCTCCAGTGCCAGCGGCGCCAGGCCGGCGATCTCGGCGGCCCAGGCCTGCGCGTCGGCCAGACCGCCGATGCGGTTGGCCATCCCGGTCTGCAGCGCGACGTCGGCGGTGAGCTTCTCCGCGGTCAGCAGCATCGCCCGGGCCCGTCCGTAGCCGGCCAGCGAGGACAGCCGTCGGATGCTCCAATTATCGAGGGCCAGACCGTATTTGGAGGTCGGAAACTGGAAGAACGCGTCGGGCGACACGACCCGCAGGTCGCAGATCATCGCCAGCTGCAGGCCGGCGCCGATCGCGGGACCGTTGATCGCCCCGATCACCGGCATCGGGGCTGTGTCGATGGCCTTGTGCAGGGCGATCAGGCGGTCGGGATAGTCGGCCGCGAACGCGTCGCCGGTCAGGTCGGCGCCGGCGCAGAACACGCTGCCCTGGCCGGTCAGCACGATGGCCCGGACATCCTCGGCGGCCGCCAGCTCGACCGCTTCGCGCAGACCCTCGACCAGCTCGGTGTTGAGCGCATTGCGCCGCTCCGCGCGCTGCAATTCCAGGGTCGTGACGTGGCCGTCACGGGTGACACCAATCATGGCGCCACCTTATCGGCCGGATAGCCTCACGCCGTGAGCCGGATCGGCGCCTTGCAGCTACGCGACGCCGATCGGGCTGCCATAACTTGTCGGCCCCCCCGATTACGTTGTCGCCATGACGCTCTCCACCGCCCAACGCGACCGGGCATGCGGCGCACTGCTGGCCACCGCCGCGGGTTGCGCGCTAGGCGCACCGTACGAGTTCCGGCCGCCGCGCGGTCCCGAACTGGAGGTCGCCATGGTCGGCGGTGGCGGTTTCGGTTGGGAGCCCGGTGAATGGACCGACGACACCGCCATGGCCATCGCGATCGCGGAGGTCGCCGCCACCGATAAGGATCTGCGCGACGAGTCCGCGCAGGACGCCATCGTCGCCCGCTGGCACGGTTGGGCGCAAAGCGCGAAAGACGTTGGTGTGCAGACTCGCTCGGTCCTGGGCGCAGCCGGTCGGCAGGGCATCACGGCCGCGCGGGCGCGCACCGAATCGGAAAAGCTGCATCGCGGCACCGGTCGCACCGCCGGTAACGGCTCGTTGATGCGCACCGCGCCCGTCGCGCTCGCCTACCTCGACGACGAGGACGCGTTGGCGGAGGCGGCCCGCGCTGTCAGCGAGCTCACGCACTACGACCCCGAAGCCGGCGATGCCTGTGTGCTGTGGTGTTGCGCGATCCGGCACGCCGTGTGCACCGGAGCGCTCGACATACGCGTCGGGTTGAGCCACATCGACGTCGCCCGCCGAGCATTGTGGTCAACGCGCCTGGACGAGGCCGAGTCGTCGCGCCCGTCGGATTTCGCGAACAACGGTTGGGTGGTGGCCGCCCTGCAGTCCGCCTGGTCCGCGATCGCCACCACCGGGGTCCCGGTCGAGGACCCCGCGGCCGGCGTGTTGCGGGCCGACCATCTGCGCCTCGGGCTGGACGCCGCGGTGCGCGCGGGCAACGACACCGACACCGTCGCGGCGATCGCCGGGGGCCTGCTCGGCGCGACTTACGGCGCCTCCGCCGTGCCCGCTCGGTGGCGCAGGCTGCTGCACGGTTGGCCCGGTATCACCGCACGGCGTCTGGTGGCGCTGGCCGATGCCATCGGGCGTGGTGGCAGGCGGGAGCATTTCGACTACACCGGCTGGTCCGGAACGGACACACTGGTCCGCCATCCCCACGACGACGGAATGTGGATCGGCGGCGTCGGTGCCCTGCGGTCTCTGCCTGACGGCGTCGACGCGGTCGTGTCGGCGTGCCGCGTCCCCGACGGCGACCTGCCCCGCGACGTCGAGCAGGTGGACGTCCGCCTCATCGACAGCGATGCCCCGGCCGACAACCCCAACCTCGAATTCGTGTTGCTCGACACGATCCGGCTCGTCGAGCAGCTTCGCCACGAGGGGCGCACCGTGTTTTTGCACTGCGTGCAGGCGCAGCGCCGCACACCGGCGGTCGCGGCACTCTACGGCGCCCGCAAACGCGGGATCGGCGTGGAGCAGGCGTTCCGCGACGTGTGCGCGGTCCTTCCGGGCGCCCGCCCCAACCCGGCGTTTCGCGATGGGCTGAAACTCCTGCACCCGTAGGGGCGGTCGCGGACCTGGCATTCTGGATTTGTGGAATCTCTGCTTCATTTCGCGGGGAACTTCTGGTGGCTGATCTTCCCGCTCGGCGGCGTGATCGGCGGCGGGCTGAAGGCCGTCGCCGCCGCGAATGAGCGGCGGGCCGAGCGGCGACTCGAGCGCTACCGGATCAAGCAACAGACCAAGATCGCGATGGCCCAGGCGGCCGCACGCGGCCGGGACAACGACGCGACCCAGCGGCGGGAGATGGCGAAGATCATCGACAAGCACAACCGAACCGACGCTCGCTGGCTGGACTATGAGGTGGACGTCGCCAAGCTGCTGGACTTTCCGATGATGACCGACATGCGCGATCCGCTCACGATTGGATTTCACAAGGCCAGGCAGCGGGCGGACCTGCTGCGTCCGGACGCCGTCGACGACATCATCGGCGACCGTGATGCCCAGCTCGAGTACCGCGACGCCGTGCACGACTATGTCAGCGCATTCGACGTCGCCGAGGCGGAGGCGATTCGTCGGCGCCGCAGCGATTTTTCCTCCGAGGACCAGCAGCGGCTGGCCCGCGCGCAGAATCTGTTGCGTCTGGCCGGAGACGGCGCGGCCACTCCGCAGGAACGCCAAAATGCCTACGCGAGGGCCCAAAAGGAACTCGACGGGCTGCTGGTGTTGCCGGCCACGACGCGCGCCAGCATCGAACTAAAGATCGCCGGCGAGATCGAGGCCTAGGCAGACCCGAGCGCGGCTGTCGGCAGCCACGGCGGATGGGCGAGCACCAGCGCGGCACCGGCGAGAAGAATGAGTCCAGCAACCGGGACCGCCCGCCGGCCCGCGGACCCGGTCTTCTCGTAGATCATGAGCGCGGTCAGGGCTGCCATCCAGGGCAGGCTCGCAACTCCGACGGCGAACATCACCAGCATCAGCGCCCAGCAGCAACCCAAGCAGAACAACCCGTGGCCACCCCCCAGGGCAAACGCCGATCGAATTCCGCGCCGGTAGCGCGGGAGCAGGAAGGCGCCGGGATGCCGGCACTTGCTCAGGCAGCGGTCCTTAAGCGGCGTGAACTGGAACAGCCCCGCCAGCGCCAGCACACCACCGGCGATCAGCCATGACCGCGCCGAAAGCCACGGACTGGCGTGGACGGTGCGGTGGACGGCGATGTCGGCGAGGAATGCAAGCGCGCCAAACCCCGTCCACACCATCGCGTACCCGGCGAGGAACGCCGCGAACGCGGCGCGTGGATGAGGCGCGCCCGCCGACACGGTCGCGAAGAGCCGGAAAAACGGCAAGCTGGACGGCAGCATCATGGCCGCGATCATCACCTGCCAGGCCAGCAGGAACAGCGCTAGAGCGACGACCACCGGCAGATGGCTCTCGATCAACGCTCCGTGATGGAGGTTCTCGGCTTGGCCGGTGACCTGCGCCAGGACCACAAGGACCCAGGCACAGACGATCGCGACGATGACGATTGTCGGCACGCGACGCCGCGGGGTGATGGCGCCCCGGGGCGCACTCGTCACGGCGCGTACTGGATCTGGTAGTCGGCCTGGATGGCGTTGCGGCCGGTGAACGACCACACCATGCCGTATTGCGGCAGGTTCACCTCGTGTGTGTCGGCCACGGCGACGTAGGCGGGCGAGCCGGGCACCGTGGAGAACAGCGAGTCGCGCAGCGTGGTGACGGTGCCGTCTGGCCCCCTGAAGGGGTGCATCGTGGCTTCCACGACATCGCCGATCTGCAGCATTCCGTTGCCGTCGCTGACCTCGTGCTTGATCGGCGCATCATGCACCGCCAGTGTCTCGCCGATCAGCGCCGCCAGATCGGCGAGCGGTCCGCCCAGCTTTCCGTCGTATGCGTCCAGGATCGCTTGGCGCTGCTCAACATTCGCACGATCGTCGATGAACACCACCTGCCGCCAACTGCCCGGTGCGAGCACGTTGCCGGGGATGTGCACAACGCGAACGAACGACAGTCCGCTCACATCGACATCGCCGATTCTGCCCTGGTCGAAGTGGTACGCGTTGAACGCGTCGCAAGTGCCCTGGTCGGGATTCTCACCAATCCAGCAGGGACACAGCACGCCGCACGAGCATGCCTCCAACAGGGTGCCATGAAGCTCGTATCCGTTTGCTGACATCGCGCACCTCGAAGTCCGACGCCGCCGTCAAATGGCAGTAAACAAGTCTACGACGAACCGCCATAGCTTCGATAGCTTCGATTGCTGAGCACCCCCGTCTAACCGGCAGCCGCGAGCGCGGCGAGCATGGCCGCGCACGTGATCAGGTCCAGCGGCAGCCGCAACAGGCTGCGTCGGGTCCACCGCACCGCGGCCGCCTCATCGACGGTGGCGGGGTCGGCCTTTTCAAAGGCCACCGCCTTAGGGACGAAGTCGGCCAGCGACCACACCCGCATCACGGCATGGCTGGTCAGCGCCACCAGTAGCGCAGTGCGGACATCGGGCTGGCCCCAGCCGGTGATCAACGCGACGATCAGCAACAGCTCGAACACCGTGTGCGCCGGTATCCAGAACCGCCGCCGGGAAATGCCTCCGCGGGCTGGCTGAATGATGCCGGGGCGGCGTGGCCAGTACGGGTCGACGACGAGAAATTCGTACAGTCCGCCGCCGAGCAGGGCGCAGGCCATCAGCGTTGTGGCGGCGATCAGGACAACGGTGAGAGTCGACATCGCCGGCGATTATTCCGGTCCGGTGAGGTAGCGCTGCACCGTCGGGCCGAGCCAGGCCACGATCTCGTCGCCGGACATCGCCGCGATCGGCGGCAGCCGCAGGACAAAGCGGCACAGCGCCAGCCCGAGCACCTGTGTGGCGATCAAGGCTGCCCGGCGTGCCGCGTCGGCGGGGCTCACCTTCGCGATCACCGGCAGCAGCTGGGTGGTGAAGATCTCCCGCATGCGTTGCGCCGCTTCGGCATTCGTGGTGCTCGACCTCAGCAGCACCACCAGTGCGTCGTCTCGTTCCCACCGGTCGAGGAAGTGCGCGACGATGCGAGCACCGAGGTCCTCGTGCCCCACCCCCGACAGATCGGGAAGCTGAAGGTCAAAATCCGCCGCGGCCGCGAACAGCCGGTCCTTGCTGCCGAAGTAGCGCATCACCATCGACGGGTCGATGTTCGCGTCCGCGGCGATCGCCCGGATGGTGGCGCGCTCGAAGCCGGACTCGGCGAATCGCTCCTGGGCCGCGGCCAGGATCACCGCCTTGGTGTGTTCGGACGATCTACGCATGCCAACAAGTGTAGGCCAACAAGTGTTGACATCTGCGGCGGTGCAGCGCATGCTTGTGCCAACAAGCGTTGGCATAGATGCAAGGAGACTCAGATGTACGACACCGATGTCCTCGTCGTGGGAGCCGGCCCGACCGGGCTCACGCTGGCCGACTCGCTGGTGGCGCGGGGTGTCCGGACCACCGTGGTAGACCGGCTGGCCGCCGGCGCCAACACGTCACGCGCCGCCGTTGTCAATGCCCGAAGCCTGGAAGTCCTCGAGGACCTCGACGTGGCCAGGCGACTGGTCAAAGAAGGCGTGCAGGCGCCCCGCTTCAGCATTCGCGATGGCAGCCGCACCCTGATCCCGATCGACTTCAGCGTGCTGCCGACGGATTACCCGTACTCGCTGATGCTGCCGCAGTGCAGCACCGAGCGATTGCTGCTCGATCGCCTGGTCGAACTGGGCGGGACTGTGCTCAGGCCGAAGACCCTGATCACGATCGCGCAGGACGCCGACGGCGTGACGGCCGGGTTCGATGACGGTGACACCATTCGCGCCCGGTACGCGGTGGGTGCCGACGGCATCCGCAGCATCGTGCGCGAGCGGGCGGGCATCGGATTCCGGGGCGGCCGGTATGACGAGTCGTTCACGCTGGCCGACGTCCGGCTGAGCGGTGACGCGCCCGTGGACGAGGTCATCCTGTTCTGGGCGACGGCCGGGCTGACGGTGGTGGCCCCGCTTCCCGACGGTGTGCACCGCATCGTCGCGCCGGTGGCGGACGCGCCCGAGTCGCCGTCGGCGCAGTTCATCCAAGAACTGCTCGACACGCGCGGGCTCGGCGCCGGGCGGATGGTCGTCACGGACGTGGTTTGGGGCTCACGCTTCCGAATCCACCACCGGGTGGCCGACACGTATCGGGTGGGCCGGCTGCTGCTGGCCGGCGACGCCGCGCATGTGCACAGCCCGGCCGGCGGGCAGGGCATGAATCTGGGCATCCAGGACGCCGTCGTGTTGAGCGACGCCCTCGTCGGCGTGCTCGGCGGCGCGTCCGACACGCTGCTCGACGACTACAGCGCCGCGCGCCGCCCGATCGCCGAACAGGTGGTGGCGATGACCGACCGGCTCACCCGGCTGGCGACGCTTCCGCGGGCCGCCCGTCCGATCCGCAACACGGCGATCAGCCTGGCCGGTCGAATTCCGGCCGTGCGCAGCGCCCTGGCGTGGCGGCTGTCCGGCCTCGTCTACCGCTGATCGAGGCCGAGCAATTCGATGCTCTCCCTGCGCATGTCGACCTTGCGGACCTTTCCGGTGACCGTCATCGGGAATTCGTCGACGACGCGGACATAGCGCGGGATCTTGTGGTGAGCCAGCTTGTCGCTGGCGAAGACGCGGACGGCATCGACATCGAGCGGGCGCCGGCCCGGCTTCATCCGGATCCAGGCACAGATCTCCTCGCCGTACCTTTCGTCGGGGACGCCGATGACTTGCGCGTCCTCGATGTCTGGATGGGTGTAGAGGAACTCCTCGATTTCGCGTGGATAGATGTTCTCGCCGCCGCGGAGCACCATGTCCTTGATCCGCCCGACCACGTTGCAGTAGCCGTCGGGCCGCATGATCGCGAGGTCACCGGTGTGCATCCACCCGTCCGGGTCGACCGCCTCGCGCGTCTTCTCGTCGTCGCGCCAGTAGCTCAGCATCACCGAGTAGCCGCGCGTGCAGAACTCGCCCGGCTGCCCCCGCTCGACGACGTCGCCCGTATCCAGATCCACGATCTTGATCTCGACATGCGGACGCGCCCGGCCGATCGAGGCGGTGCGCCGCTCCAGGTCGTCGTCGATGAGCGTCTGGCAGGAGACCGGCGACGTCTCCGTCATGCCGTAGGCGATGGCGACCTCGGTCATGTTCATCTCGCCGATGCAGCGCTTCATCACCTCGACGGGGCAGACCGCACCGGCCATGATTCCGGTGCGCAGCGACGAAAGATCGCGTGCGGCGAAATCCGGGTGGCTGAGCATCGCGATGAACATGGTCGGCACGCCGTACACGCCGGTGCACCGTTCCTGATCGATCGCAACGAGCGTCAGCCCGGGATCGAACCCGGGCGCCGGGATGACCATCGTGGCTCCGTGCGTGGTGCATCCCAGGTTGCCCATCACCATGCCGAAGCAGTGGTAGAAGGGCACCGGGATGCACAGTCGGTCTGTGGGACCGAGATTGATCAGCTCGGTGACGAAGAAGCCGTTGTT
>JBEVHG010000074.1:0-19135 GCA_040511335.1 Mycobacterium sp.
GTCCACGTCCCGCCTCCGTCAATGGGCACTCGACCGGCTGCCGAACTGGTCGCGGTAACTCATCATCCGCGCGGTTGAAGACCGGCGCCATAGTTGCTGTTGTTGGGAACGGATTTGGGAACGAAACGCGGCGCAACTGCCGGGATGGGGTGAGACGCGGCGTGATGGTTCGGACGGACGATCAATCGCGACCTGCGCGTTTGACACTCGCGAGGCGACGCGAGACGGCGACCGGTCGGCTCATAACCAGAGGTCGCAACTTCGCTTGTACGGCGGTTTCTACTGTGCGGCGCCCAACTCGTCGAGTGCGTGCTGCGCGCCACGATGCAGCGGTACCGGATCGGTGTTCCGCGCGGTGTCGAGGCTGATGCCCTTTGCCGCGGCAACGGCCTGTTCCAGTTGTGGTTTGCGGTCGAACAGCGTCTTGGTGAGTGCGCAGGCGAGGTTTGCATCCAGGTCGTCGCGGACCAACAGCATGTTCGGCACCACGATGGTCTTCGTGTCGGCCGGCGTCCCGTAGGTCGCGGCCGGGATGGCGCCCTCCTCGTAGACCGGGCTGACTTCCTGCATCTTGGGCAGCTGGGGCGTGATGTCGAGGAACGTCACCGCGTCGCGTCTCGTGGTGAACAGATCGGTGATGCCCGGCGTCGGCAGCCCACCCGACCAGAACATCGCGTCGATCGAGCCGTCCTTCATGCCGTCGACGGTCTTGGTGAGATCCAATCGCTGCGCGGCGATGTCGGCCTCCGGGTTCAGGCCGGCCGATTCCAGCAGCCGGTTGGCGATGACTTCGGTCCCCGAACCCGGCGAGCCGGTCGAGACCCGCTTGCCACGCATGTCCGCAATCGAGGCGATGCCAGCGCCGTTGCGGGCTACCACCTGCGTGTAGTTGTTATAGATCCGCGAGATTGCCTGCACGGGTTGCTCTTTCCCGTCGAAGCTAGCCTTGCCCTGCACGGCGTCGGCGGCGCTGTCGGCCAACGAGAACGCCACTTGATACGTTCCACTGACGAGCTGCTGGATGTTCTGGACCGACGCCCCCGTCTCGGCGGCGGTGGCCTTGACCGTGCCGTCGCTGGCGGTCGATATCTGTTCCGCGTAGGCGTTCCCGAGCGAGAAGTACACCCCGGTCGCGTTGCCGGTCGCGATGGCCACGCGGGTATCGGATGTGACTTCGCAGGTGATCTCGCCGCCGGTGTCGGCGCTCGGCGCGTCCTGGCGGCCGCCGCATCCGACCGCGGCGGCGCCGGTCAGCACCAGCGCAGCGAACACTGTCGTCGCACGTCTCATTGTCGTCTCCTCTTGTCGATGATGGTGAACAGGATTGCCGCGAGCAGACATGCCAAACCCGCCGCGATCGTGACGGGATCGAGGAACAACAACAGCAGCGCCCCGGCACCGGCAAGCACGCGCGGAATCAGCCCGGCGGCCCCCACGCCGAGTACCCACCCGCCCGCGGCGACAGAGAGCGCCATGATGCCCGCGCACGCGGCCGCGATCACCCACAGCACCCCGAGCGCCGGGCCGCGGCCCAGCAGGTATTCGCCCGGCTCGGTCACCACGAACGCGATGGGCACCAAGAAGGCGGGCAACCCGTACCGCAGCGTGTGCCACATCGTGGGGATCGCTCGCCCACCCGTGACCGCCGACGCCCCGACAGCGGCCAGTGCGGTCGGCGGAGTGATCTCGGACAGCACCGAGTAGTAGAAGACGAACATCGCCGCGGCCGGTGCGGGGACGTCGAGCTCGAGCAGCGCCGGGCCGATGATCACCCAGCCGATGATGAACGACGCGGTCACCGGGATGGCCAACCCGAGCATCGCCAGCGCGACCGCCGCGAACAGGGCGGTCAACGCAAGCATGAGTGTGCGGTTGTCGGTGATCGCGTCGACCCCACCAACCAGCACGGATGAGAACTGTGCGCCGAGTCCGGTCTTGGTGGTCATCGCGGTGATCACGCCGGCGGCCGCGCACACGGCGACCACCGGCAGCACGCCCCGAACGCCGGAGGACAGCGCCGCAAACAGGCGTCGCGGCGTCAGCCGGTTACGGCGATCCAGGAAGGACAGCACGACGGCCAGTGCGGTGGCGTACACGACCGCCCGGGTCGCACTGACACCGAGCGCCAGCAGCACGACGATCGCGATCAACGACGAGAAGTGATACCCGAAGCGGGCCAACAGCTTCCACGGTGACCCGGCATCGAGATTCGTTGGGCGGATGCCCAACCGGCGGGCGTCGATCTCCACGGACAGCAGGATGCCCAGGTAGTACAGGACGGTGGGAATGGTCGCCCAGCCCAGCACCGTCAGGTAGGAGACTTCGAGATACTCGGCGACGATGAACGCGGCGGCCCCGAGGGTCGGCGGAGACAGCAATGCGCCGACGCCTGCCGCGGCAAGGATTCCGCCGGCCCGTTCGGGCGTGTATCCGGCCTGGCGCATGATCGGCCAGGTGACCGCGCCGACACTCACGGCGGTCGCCGTACCCGAGCCCGACACCGTGCCGAGCAGAAATCCCGAGGCCACCGTCGTGCGGCCGGCGGCGCTGCGCGAACGGCGAAATGTGGCCACCGAAAGGTCCACGAAAAACTTTGCCGCGCCGGATAGTTCGAGCACGGCACCGTAGATCGTGAACAGCACGATGTAGGTCGCCGCGACGTCGAGCGGGGTCCCGAAGAAGCCGCTGCCCGAGTTGTACAGCGCGTCGACGATCTGGTCGGAATCCAACCCGGCATGCGCGATAGCCCACCCCTGGGGCAGCAGCCCGCCGTAGTAGCCGTACGCGAGGAACAAGCCGCAAACCACGGGCAGGGCCCAACCAGTCGTCCGCCGGCACGCCTCGAGGATCAGAACGAGCAACAGCGCGCCCATCGCGACGTCGATCGGTTCGAGCAGGCCCTGTCGGTCCAGGAACGCGTCGTAGCCGCCGCCGCCAGCCCCGATCCGCACCGGCAGCACCGGATACAGGCAGACCACCAGGGTTATGGCGGCCAGCGCCCAGTCGAGTGCGCCCGGCCGATCCTCGGGATCGAGCCGGCCCAGCCCGGACCGGTACACCAGGAACACCAGCGGCAGCGTGCCGGCGAGGAAGACGATCAGGTAGTACTGGCTGCCCTGCGGCAAGGGGCGGAACACCTGCCAGATCGCCAGCACCGCGACCGCGAACGCGACGACGGCGACCAAGCGGTTGACCCATCCGCCGAGATCTCGCCCTGGGCGTTCCTGGTCGTCGACCTGCACCGCGGCAGGTGTTTCCGCCGGGGCGGATGGCGTCGCCGTCGCGTCCGTCAACGGCGAGGCGCCGGGCTCAGTCGGCGGTCTCCTCCCCACACGATCGGACGTTATGCCCGGGCGCGCCGATACGCGGCGGATTGCGAACTTTCCGGGTTCCGACCCTCACCGGGTCAGACCCAAGGCGCCGCGCCTCAGCGCACCTTGAGCACCACCTTGCCCCTGGCCGTCCGGTTCTCCAGAGACGCGATCGCCTCACCTGCGCGCTCGAGCGGATAGACCTCCGGTTCGGGCGCGGGCACCTGTCCAGAGGCCAGCAGTGGCTCCAACTCCGCCCATTGCTCGGCCAGGTATCCCGGATGCGACAACGTCCAGGCACCCCAACCGACGCCGACCGCGTCGACGTTGTTCAGCAGCAGGCGGTTGACCTTGATGGTAGGGATCTCGCCGCCGGTGAAGCCCACCACCAGCAGCCGACCGCCGGGCGCCAGTGACCGCAGCGAATCGGTGAACCGGTCCCCACCGACCGGGTCGACCACGATGTCCACCCCACGCCCGTCGGTGAGCGCCTTGACGGCGTCCTTGAACCCGTCGGCGAGCACCACGTCGGAAGCACCGGCGGCCTTGGCGACGTCGATCTTGTCCTTGGCGCTCACCACCGCGATGGTGCGGGCCGCACCGAACGCCGGCGCCAGCCGCAGCGTCGACGTGCCGATGCCGCCCGCCGCGCCGTGCACCAGAACGGTCTCGCCGGACTGCAGCCGGCCTCGCTCGCGCAATGCGAAATGCACGGTGAGGTCGTTGAACAGCAGACCCGCACCGGCCTCAAACGACACGGAGTCGGGCAACTTGAAAAGGCGTTCGGGTTGCAGCGCAACGACTTCGGCCATGCCGCCGGTGAGCATCGTCAGACCGGCCACCCGATCGCCGACCGTGACGTGCGCGCCGGCCGGCGCGCTGCGCACCACCCCGGCGATCTCGGCTCCGGGCGTGAACGGCAGCTCAGCCTTGTACTGATACAGGCCGCGCGACTGCAGGGCGTCGGGAAAGGCCACACCCGCGGCGTGAACGTCGACGAGTACGGCGCCATCGCCACTCGGTTCGTCTAGGTCGACAAGTTCCACCGCTTCTGGACCGTCGAGCCGGGCTATCTGTATCGCACGCATCGGGGCCTTCCTCTCGTCGACGTGAACCATTTAACTCCCGCATGATCGCCGGACGTGCCGCCGTGGTGTGCGAGGGGGCTTATTACCGACCGGTAAACTAATAGGCCGCGACGACTTTGCTGCGGACGATCGGAGTAGGTATGAGACGTGGCCAACAGGCTGACCCGACCGGTGGCACCTTCGCCCCGGCTCGGGAGCTGCGGCCCGGTCGCACGGTAGCCGTCCACTCGGAGGATGGCACCCGCCTGCACACCGAGGTGTTCGGTCCCGAGGACGGCTATCCGATCGTTCTCGCGCACGGCATCACCTGCGCCATCCGGGTGTGGGCCTACCAGATCGCCGACCTGGCGACGGACTACCGTGTCATCGCGTTCGACCACCGTGGCCACGGCCGCAGCGGTGTCCCGCCCCGCCGCGGCAACTACAGCCTGGACCATCTGGCGGCCGACCTCGACGCCGTCCTCGAGGCGACGCTGAGGCCCGGCGAGCGTGCCGTCATCGCCGGACACTCGATGGGAGGCATGGCCATCACATCGTGGGCCGAGCGCCACCCCGAGCGGGTTGCACAGCGGGCCGATGCTGTCGCGCTGATCAACACCACCACCGGCGACCTGCTGCGCGGCGTGCAGCTTGTGCCGGTACCGCCGCGACTGGCCGCCACCCGCGTCCGCACCGCCGGGACCTTGCTCAAGACGTTTGGGGCCGCACCCCTGGTGCGGGCCGGGGAGCGGCCCAGCCGACGCTTCGTCTCGACGTTGGCGGTGGGGCGCGACGCCGATCCGGCGGTCGTCGAGTTCGTCTACGAACTGTTCGCCGCCACCCCGCCGGCGGGCCGTGGTGGCTGGGCCAGGGCGCTGGTCGATTCGCTGGACACGCAACACATCGGGCTGCGCAACCTCACCGTACCGACGCTGGTGATCGGCAGCGAGAAGGACCGGCTGTTGCCGATCGCCTCGTCGCGCCGGATCGCCGACGCGGCACCGAACCTGGTCGCGTTCGTCGAAATGCCCGGCGGCCACTGCGCGATCCTCGAGCGTCCGCAGGAGGTCAACAAGGAGTTGCGGGCGCTCGTCGAGTCGGTGACCGAGGAGCGTCGGGCCAGCTCTTAATCGGACAACATCAGGTCGACTTCGGCGGCGGCCCGCTTGCCCGACCGGACCGCGCCGTCCAGGAAACCCGTCCACACGTCGGCGGTTTCGGTGCCGGCCCATACGATCCCGTCGACAGGCTTGCGCAACCACGGTCCGTACGTCGTCCAGGAACCCGGCGGCACCGCCGCGGTCGGACCGCCCGGTGCGAATTTCTCTGTGCCCCAACAATGATCGATGTAGTCGATCGGCTGTAATGCGGCGTCACCGAACAGGGTGGCGAAGCCGGCCAGGGCGCGGTCGCGGCGATCGGCGGCGGACAGCGGGTCGAAGGTGCGTGCATCGGTGAAACCCAGCAGGATGCCCGGCCCCTTATCGCCGGGGCTGACGTCGAACGTGATGAAGACCGGACCCTCGTCGGACACCGCCTCGCCGGAGCGGCCGTCGGCCCGCCAGAACGGAGTGTCGTAGGCGGCGTAGGCCTTGCTGAGTCGTCCCTGGGGCCAGTGTTGCGCGAGTTTCTCGTATTCGGCGGGCAGCGCCGGCTCAAAGACGATGCCGGCTCGGTGTTCCGGTGGGATGGCCACAATGACCGACCTGGCCGCTACCCCTCCCTGGTCATACTCGACCGTCACACCGTCCTCGGCGCGGCGTTCGATGCGCCGCACCACCGAGCTCAACACCACCCGCGGTCCCAGCTCGTCTGCCATCCGCACCGCGATCTGTTGCGTTCCGCCGGGGAAGCGGTCCTGTTGAGCGCCGCCCTCGACGTCGAGCATTCGGCCTAGCCCACCGGCCGCCTTGACATAGCGCACGGCGTGCAGCATCGACACTTCGTCCGGCTCGCATCCCCACGTCACCCGGGCCACGATCGCCATCAGATCCCGTGTCGAGGCGCCCGCGTACACCGATCGCAGCCACGCGTCCAGCGACTGCGCGTCGAGTTTGTGCGCGGTCGGCGCCGTCCACGGCTCGTGCACCGGAACCTGCCGGCTGATCCGCTCGAACCGCCATTGGATGCGGGACACATCGACCAGCTCGAGCATGGAAAGCCGGGGAATGGTGCTGCGATAGGAGCGGACGCGGCCGCGCCACCGGATCAGGTTCTTACCGCGGCCGTAGGTCGGGACCGTCTCGCAGCCCAGTTCGGCCGCCAGGGCGAGCACGGCGTCCTGGGTCGGACCGACGAACGTGCCGCCGAGGTCGACGGGGGTGCCGGCGATCGTCGTGGTGGCGGACCGGCCGCCGACGCGATCTCGACCCTCGAGCACCACGACGTCGTATCCGAGCCGCACCAGGTCGCGGGCCGCCGACAGTCCCGCGAACCCCGCACCCACGACGACGACGTCCGCGTTGGCTGGAATCGTCACGCGATTAGGCTCTCACGCCGTTTCATGACGGCGCTGTTCGGATCTATCGATGCGATCGAGCGCGCGAGAGCCTTGCGCGACGCCGGGGCCAGCGGGGTCTTCACCTTCGAGGGACCGCACGACGTGGTCGCGCCGCTCACGCTGGCGTCGACGGTTGGCGGGCTGGACCTGATGACCAACGTCGCGATCGCGTTCCCCCGCAACCCGATTCACCTCGCGCATCAGGCCATCGATCATCAGCTGCTCACCGGTGGCCGGTTCACTCTGGGCCTTGGCACCCAGATACGCACCCAGATCGAGAAGCGCTTCGGCGCTGACTTTGAGAAGCCGGTGGCGCGGATGACCGAACTCATCGCGGCCCTGCGGGCGATCTTCGACGCCTGGACGACCGGTGAGCGGTTGAACTTCCGCGGCGAGTTCTACCGGCACACGCTGATGACTCCCAACTTCAGCCCGCGGGGGAACTCCTACGGCCCACCGCCGATCTACGTTGGTGCGCGTGGTCCGCGGCTGACTCGGGCCACCGCCGAGGTCGACGCCGGCCTACCGCCCGGTCCTGGACGTGCACGGCCGGGGTGACCTGCAACCCGAGCTGCACGCGCTGTCCAAGCAGGGTCGGTGGCAGGAGATGGGACAGCTCATCGACGACGACGTGCTGCACACCATCGCCGCATGCGGCAGCGCTGCCGACGTCGCCGCCCACATCCGCGATCGCGTCGACGGTGTCTCCGATCGGATCTGCATCTACCAGCCGGGACCGATCGCCGCCGAGTCGTTGGCCGAGGTCGTCGACGAACTCAACCGCTGACGTCCTATCGTGGTCGAAGAGGAGGTTCTCGATGACCGCGAGCCAGACTGAGCACTCCGACGTGCTGATCATCGGCGCCGGCATATCAGGTATCGGCGCCGCATACCGGATCCACGAGAAGAATCCGCACCTGACCTACACGGTGCTGGAGCGACGTGAGCGGATCGGCGGGACCTGGGACCTGTTCCGCTACCCCGGCATCCGGTCGGACAGCGACATCTTCACGCTCAGCTATCCGTTCGAGCCGTGGGACCGGCCAGAAGCCGTTGCGGATGGCAAGCACATCCGCGAATACCTGACCGAGACGGCCCGCAAGCACGGCATCGACGAACACATCCGGTTCAACACGCATGTCCGATCGGCCGACTGGGATTCGGCGACCGACACCTGGACCGTGCGGACCGGGCAGGACGGCGAGTCGAAGACCTATCGCGGTCGCTTTCTGTTCTTCGGCACGGGTTACTACAACTACGACTCGCCCTACACACCGGAGTTTCCGGGAATCGAGGACTTCGCCGGCGAGGTGGCGCATCCGCAGCACTGGCCCGAGTCGCTGGACTACACGGGCAAGCGGGTCGTCGTCATCGGCAGCGGCGCGACCGCGATCAGCCTGATCCCATCGCTGGCGGAGAGGGGCACGCACGTCACCATGCTGCAGCGCTCGCCCAGCTACATATTCTCCATACCGAAGGTCAACCGGCTCGTCAACACGACTCGAAAAGTATTGCCGCGCAAGATTGCCAATCCGATCGTCAGGTGGCGCTATGTACTGTTCTATGCGCGCATGTGGGTGATCGCCCGCAAGGCACCAACTTTTTCGAAGTGGCTGCTCCGGCGCGACGCTATACGCAACCTGCCCGAGGGCTATCCCGTCGACACGCATTTCAAGCCGCGGTACAACCCGTGGGACCAGCGGTTGTGCGCGATCCTGGATGGCGACTTGTACAACCTCATCAGCGAGGGCCGCGTCGATGTGGTGACCGATCAGATCGATCACATCGACGCCAGCGGCATCTCGCTGAAGTCCGGTGAGCACATCGACGCCGACGTGATCGTCACCGCGACGGGGCTGCAGCTGCAGGCACTGGGCGGCGTGACCCTCAGCGTCGATGGCGCGGAGATCAAGACCAACGACCGATTCGTCTTCAAGGAGTACCTGCTCGAGGACGTCCCGAACGTGGCGTGGTGTCTCGGATACGTCAACGCATCCTGGACGCTGCGAGCCGACATGACCGCGCGGGCGGTGGCGAAGCTGTTGGCGTACATGGATTCTCACGGGTACACCCACGCCTACCCGCATCTGGGCGACGTCCCGATGCCGGAGAAGCCGGCGTGGGACCTGCAGGCCGGCTACGTGCAGCGTGCCCTGCACGCGCTGCCGAAGTCGGGCACCCACCGGCCGTGGAACGTGCGGCACAACTACCTACTGGACGCGATCGACCACCGCTTCGACCGCGTCGAGGAGTCGATGGTGTTCGGCCGCGTCCCGGTCGAAGCCGCCCGGCCCGCCTGACGTCTCTGCGCGAGCGTGCGTGTCTGCTGCCCGACACGCCGTTCGCGGCCGGCAAGACACGCACGCTCGCGGGCGATCGACGCGCTCAGAACACTAGGGCGCCAACGCCAGCCAGTCTTTGAACCCGGATGGGTCGTGGCGTCCGAGTGCGCCGTGTTCGAAGAGGCCCCAGCCCTCGACGGCGGTACCGTCGCCGTCGCGGCAGGTGGCGCGCCCGACGTGGTCGATCATGCCGAACATGGCGCGACCGGCGACGGTGGGATCGGTCATGTCGTAAGTCAGCCGCTCGGTGAACTTCTCGCCCTTCCACGTCCCGTGCAGCCAGTCCGAGTCGCCGCCGTAGCCGCCGCCGATGTGGATCGGCAACGGCAGCTTCGACTCCACCTCCAATGTGACCGGCGTTCCGTCCATCGTCGAGGTGCTGATCGTCGCGCCGTAGGGGATGCGGGTGCCCGAGGTGTAGTGGATTTTCACCCGCGGCCAGCCCAACTGCTCGACCCTGCCGTCACGCCAGATGCGGGTGCAGTCGTTCAGCGACCGGAAACCGCTGGGCTCCTCCTGGATGATCAGCACGATTGCGTAGTCGTCGAACGCCATCGGCACGTACAGCCACCACATGCCCTCGAACGGCGGGTGTGCGGGCCGGCCTGCCGGTTCGGGTTCGCCGATCGGCCGGATGCCCCAGGACCGGTCGCGGCTGCCCAGCCACACCGACGGGTCGACGGTGATCTCCTCGCCGTCGACCGCGATGACGCCGCTCCAGGTGCCCAGTTGCGCGAACCGCTGCGCATCCAGCGTGATCCGGTTGCCGGAGCGCAGCACGTGCGGCTGCTCCTGCACTACGTTGAACAACCCTTCCCAGGTCAGGTCGACGGCGATGCCCTCGGTTTCCTCCAGGGTCACCCGCAGCTTGTGCAGCGGCTCGACAACCTCGACGCGGTAGCCGTTCACATGCTGGTTGAGCCGGTACTGGTCGATGCCGTCGCTCAGGTGCACCGCGGTCTGGGTGTCACCGCGACGGATCAACACGAACGCATCCTTGACCCCGAGGTTGGGGTAGTAGCCGATGCCGGTGATCAGGAAGATGTCGCCGCTGCGGTCGTGGGCGTTGAGGTAGGAGCGGTCGTAGAAGTTGCGGTCAGAGGAACCGGGCCACGCGATGGGCTGCGGGACTTGGTGTATCGGGAATTCGTCGACAGGTCCGAGCATTACGCATCCTCTCCGATGAGCCGCCGCAGCAATGTGCCGTGGTAGAACAGCGATTCGACGTCGTCGGGCTTTTCGATCTCGCCGAAGTGCACGCGCCGGGCGCTGGTCCGCATGAACACGCACGCCCAGATCACCCCGGAGTACACGTAAAACCAGTGCAGGTCGCCCAATTCGACGCCGGTCAGCGTCTTGTAGGTGGACCGGACATCGGACTCCCGCATGAAGTCGGGCAGCCCGGGCAGGCCGGCCAGCCCGGCGAGTTCCTGAAAGACCATGTGCGCGAATATCATCCACGCTGCATCCATCTCCCGCGGCCCCAGCGTTGCCATCTCCCAATCCAGTACGGCGATCGGCCGGAAGGTGGCGTAGAGCACATTGCCCACCCGGGAGTCCCCCCATACCAAGACCGGTTCGGTGGCCGCGACATCGACGGGCCAGTTGGCTTCCAGCCAGTCCAGCGCCCGTTCGAGCAGCGCGGATCGGCCGATGTCGGGGACGGCGAACTCATACCAGCATTTCAGCCAGTCCAGGTTGCGCCGCAACGCGTTACCGCCCGCGCCGTTGGCCAGGAAACCGAAGGTGGTCTCGGGTTCGGGAATGGAATGCAGTTTCGCAAGCACGTCGACGGTGGCGTCCTGCAGTTCGCGCTGGGCCTCGGCGGGCGCGTCGAAAAACCAGTTGTCGCCGAAGGTGTAGGGCATGACGTCGGGCGGCACTACACCGGAGACGTAGTCCATCAGGAAGAACGGGGTTCCGAGCACGGTGCCGGTGGGCTCCAGCCAGCGCACCTGCGGCACCGGCACGTCCGTCTTCTCCGCCACCAGCCGGATCACCTCGAATTGGTGGTCGAGACGGTAGGACGAAAACACCGGCACGTCCTGGGCGGTCGGGGCGACCCGTGCCACCCATTTCTGTTCCTGCTGCTGGCCGTCCTCATCCCAGCGGCCGGTCAGAATGATGGTCTCCGACGACATGCCATTGGCGTCGACCCCGCTCTCCACCGTCACCTGCGGCGCCTGGCCGCCGGGCAGCACCGTCGACAGCCAGCGAGACATGACATCGGGCAGGGTGCTGACGTCGCGACTCGAGTGTTGGAGTCGGCTGACATCCTCGACGGCCGGTTCAGTCGGCATGAGATTCTTCCTTCGACACAATTACGATACGGTGGGTAGCGTTATGAAAGCAGACCCCACATCGGTTGACAAGGGGCCGAGCGCCGGGCGGCCCCGGGATCCGCGTATCGACGCTGCCATACTGCGCGCAACCGCGGATCTGCTTGTGCAAATCGGCTATTCGAACCTGAGCATGGCGGCGGTCGCCGAACGCGCCGGCACCACCAAGACCGCGCTGTATCGCCGGTGGTCGAGCAAGGCCGAGCTGGTCCACGAGGCCGCCTTCCCCGCGGCGCCCACCGCGCTCGAGACGCCGGAGGGCAGCATCGCCGCCGACATCCGCGCGATGATCGCAGCCGCCAGAGACGTGTTCACCAGCCCTGTGGTGCGGGCGGCGCTGCCGGGTCTGATCGCCGACATGGCCGCCGACGCTGACCTCAACGCCAGGGTGTTGAGCCGCTTCACCGGACTGTTCCAAGTCGTGCGGGTGCGGTTGACGCACGCGGTCGAGCGAGGCGAGGTGCATGCCGACGTGGACCCGGACCGGCTGGTCGAGGTCATCGGCGGCGCGACGATGCTGCGGCTCTTGCTGTGGCCCGACCGGGACCTGGATGACAAGTGGGTTGACCAGACCGCCGCCATCGTCGTCCATGGTGTGGTCGCATAGTCAGGTGCAGCCGTTCCCGACCGACTGGCGCACGGCGCTGGTCCTGGTGCCGCACCCCGATGACCCCGAGTACGGCATCGGGGCGGCCGTCGCCAAGTGGACGGCCGCGGGCCGCACCGTGCACTATGCGCTGGCATCCCGCGGTGAGGCCGGTATTGCCGGCATGCCGCCCGAACAAGCCGGACCCGTGCGCGAAGGCGAGCAGCGCCGCTCGGCCGCCGTCGTCGGGGTGAACGACGTGCAGTTCTGGGACTTTCCCGACGGGCGTATCCGCGACACCGCAGAACTCCGCGCCAAGATCGCCGACACCATCACCGAGCTGAAGCCGGACGTGGTGATCACCATCTACAGCGGCCGCCAGTGGGCGCCCGGCGCGCCGAACCAGCGCGACCACATCGAGTTCTCCAATGCCGTTGCCGCGGCTTATGATTCGCTTGCCGAGCCGCCGCGCTGGCTGTTCGAGAACGGTCCGGACATCACCCATGGCGAAGTGGTGGACGAATACGTCGACGTCGCCGTGGCCTCGCTCGCCGCGCACCAGACGTACCTCTCGGTGCTCGATCCCGACACACCCGTGCAGGAGCAGGCACGCCAGCAGGTCGAGGCGACGACGCCGCCGCGACCGGATTTCGGCGGCCACCGCACGGTGGAGTTCATTCTGCGCCGACCGCGGTGAGGCCGACGCCGAGCGTGCGCCCACTGCGACTTTCCGCCAGTTTTTCGCAGTGGCTGCACGTTCGGCGCCTGGCCCTTCCTAGCCCCCGTCGATCTGACGCCGGTTGCGGTCGGCCACCGCGCGGAACTGGTCGCCGATCCCCTCAAAATCCCGCACCTGCGCGCCGGCGATGGCCTGCTCGGCGGCCAACGCCGGGTCGATGACGGCGGCCGCGCCGGTCACGTAGATCTCCTTGAGGCCGGCCATGATTGGCCCCGGTACCTCCGCGATCTGGCCCGCCAGCTCGAGGGCACGATCCAGCAGCCGGGCCTGCGGCACCACCTCGGTCACCAGACCGATGCGCTCGGCGGCGGGCGGCGTCGATCACCTCACCGGTCAGACAGCCGCCGGGCCATGGCGGCGCCGACCAATTGGGGCAGCCGGGCGGTCATGCCGCCGCCGGGCAGGATGCCGACCCGGGCGTGGGTGTCGGCGAACACCGCGCGTTCGGAGGCGACGAGGAAGTCGCAGCCGAGCGCCATCTCCAGCCTGCCGGTGAACGTCGCGCCGTTGATCGCGCCGACGATGGGTGTGCGCATCCGCCCGGTGGCGGTGATGCAACTCTGCGTTTGGAACTCCTGGAAATACGCCAGCCCGTCGCGCTGGGCTTCCTTGAGGTCCACACCCGCGCAGAACGCCGGATCGGTCCCGGTGAGCACCACCGCCCGGACTGACTCGTCGGCGTCGGCGTCGGTCAACGCGGCATACAAGGTCCTGATCAGGTCGGTGCTCAACGCGTTTCGTGCATCGGGCCGATTCATCGTGAGTATCCGCACCGAGCCGTGGTTGGCGGTCAGGACGAGCGATGCGGTAGTCATGCCCACCTTTCTTACACCGAGATCGACATTCTGCAGAGTTGCTCTCGCACATTCGCGCCCAAACGTCGGTTTGGGCGCGAACGGAGCTAGCGCAGGAACTGGTCGGCGTTGTTCGCCAGGTCGAGTAGCGGCTGCGGCAGCGCACCGAGGGCGAACGTGACCGCCGCGGTGACCGTGACGACGGCGGTGCTCAACACACTGGGCACCACGACCACCGGGGCGTCGTCGGGTGGCTCGGTGAAGAACATCAGCACGATCACCCGCACGTAGAAGTAGGCGGCGACCGCGCTGGCGACGACCCCGACGATGACCAGCGGGATGGCGCCGCCTTGTCCCGCGGCTTTGAACACCGCGAACTTGCTGACGAACCCGCTGGTCAGCGGTATGCCCGCGAAGGCCAGCAGAAACAGCGAAAACACCACGCCGACAAGGGGATAGCGGCGGCCCAATCCGGCCCACCGTGACATCGCGGTGTCCTCGTCACCGGCCGCGTTGCGGACCAGACCCACGACGGCGAAGGCGCCGAGCGTGCTGAACCCGTAGGCGAACAGGTAGAACAACGTCGAGGACAGCCCGGCCTCGTTCCCGGCGATCACGCCGGTGAGGATGAACCCGGAATGGGCCACCGCCGAATACGCCAGCATCCGTTTGACGTCGGTCTGGGTCACCGCGGTGACGGTGCCGACCACCATGGTCAGGATCGCGACGGCCCACAGCACGGGCCGCCAGTCATCGCGCAGTGCGGGCAGCGCGATGTAGAAGATGCGCAGCATCGCCCCGAACGCGGCGATCTTGGTGGCGGCGGCCATGAACGCGGTAATCGGGGTCGGCGCGCCCTGGTAGACGTCGGGAATCCAGGAGTGGAACGGCACCGCGCCGACCTTGAACAGCACCCCCACCAGAACCAGGCCGGTGCCGATCAGCGCCAGCGACATCTTGCCGGATCCGGAAGCTATCGCCTCGGCGATGCCGCCGAGGTTGAGGGTGCCGGCGTAGCCGTACAGCATCGCGACGCCGTAGAGGAAGAACCCCGACGAGAACGCGCCCAGCAGAAAGTATTTCAGGGCCGCCTCCTGCGACAGCAGGCGACGCCGGCGCGCCAGCCCGCACAGCAGGTACAGCGGCAGTGAGAGGACCTCCAGCGCGATGAACATGGTCAGCAGATCGTCGGACGCTCCGAACAGCAGCATGCCGCCGACGGCGAACATCGTGAGCGGGAACACCTCGGTCTGCATCACGCCGGCCTTGGTGGCCAGTTGTTCGGTGACGCTGCCCGCGATCGTGGACGCCTGCGGGGTGAACGCGTCCAATCCGCCCGATGCGTCATCCTCCGCCGCGGGAACGCGGCGTTCGGCGATGAGCAGGATGCCCAGCACGCTGACCGGCAGGATGGTGCCCTGCAGGAACAACGCCGGTGCATCGACGACGACGGCTCCGAGCACCGCGTTGTGCCCGACGGTCTCGTGCAGCTGACGGGCGAGCACCACCACCGCGGCGAACGCCGCCACCAACCCGCCCAGGCTCAGGATGAGCTGCGCGGCATAGCGCCACTGGCGCGGCAGAAGCGCCTCGACCAGGACACCGGCGACCGCCGCGCCGAGAACAATAAGCATGGGGGAGAGCAGGCCGTATTCGACGCTCGGCGTGGGCATCATCGTGACGGGCCTTCCGCCATCCGGGGTGTCGGATCCGGCTGGTCGATGGTGGTCAGGGTGTGGCTGACGGCAGGGTTGATCACGTCGAGTGCGGGTTTGGGATACACACCCAGAACGAGCAGCAACGCGATCAGTGGTGCGACGACGACGAGTTCGCGCGGCACCAGGTCACGGAGCCCGTCGTTGCCGTCGGTGACCGGACCGGTCATCATCCGTTGGTAGAGCCACAGGATGTAGATCGCGGAGAGCACCAACGCGCTGGCCGCGAGCACCGCGAACGCCGGATAGCGGGTGAACGTGCCGATCAACACCAGGAACTCGCTGACGAACGGCGCGAGCCCGGGCAAGGACAGTGTTGCCAGGCCGGCGACCAGGAACATGCCGGCAAGCACCGGGGCGACCTTCTGCACACCGCCGTAGGCGTCAATCAGTCGAGTTCCCCTGCGCGACACCAGGAATCCGGCGATGAGGAACAGCGCCGCCGTCGAGATGCCGTGGTTGACCATGTACAGCGTGGAGCCGGACTGGCCCTGGCTGGTCATCACGAAGATGCCCAGGATGATGAACCCGAAGTGCGAGATCGAGGTGTAGGCGATCAACCGCATCACGTCGGTCTGGCCGATCGCCACGATCGCGCCGTAGACGATGCCGATGACCGCCAGCGCGATGATCACCGGACGGAAATACGTTGACGCATCGGGGAACAACTGCAGGCAGTAGCGCAACATGCCGAATGTGCCAACCTTGTCCATCACGGCCATCATCAGCACCGCGCTGGCCGGGGTGGCCTCGACGGCGGCGTCGGGCAGCCAGCGATGCAACGGCCAGAGCGGCGCCTTGACCGCGAACGCGAACATGAAACCCAGGAACAGTGCATTCAATATCGCCGGGTTCACCACGAATTGACGGCTGGCCACCGCGTCGACGATCTCGCGGAAGTCGAAGGTGCCCGACGCGAAGGCGTCGCTCTGTGCGGTTACCACATACAGGCCGATCACCGCGGCGAGCATGATCAGTCCGCCGAACAGGTTGTACAGCAGGAACTTCACCGCTGCCTTCGACCTGTTCTGACCGCCGAAGCCGCCGATGAGGAAGTACATCGGGATGAGCATGGCCTCGAAGAACACGTAGAACAGCAGTACGTCCAGCGCCACCAGCGACATCAGCACCATGCCCTCGACGGCCAGGGTCAGCGCGAGGTAAGTGTGGGTGGACCGGCCCGCCAATCCGGACAGGTCG
This sequence comes from Mycobacterium sp., assembly GCA_040511335.1. Taxonomy (GTDB): domain Bacteria; phylum Actinomycetota; class Actinomycetes; order Mycobacteriales; family Mycobacteriaceae; genus Mycobacterium. The sequence continues at coordinate 16,594 of JBEVHG010000074.1, forward strand.
CTGGCGTCGTTCCAGCCGGCCACGATGAGCAGGGGCACCAGCACGGCGGTGAGGGCGACGAGGGCCAGCGCGATGCCGTCAAGGCCGAGGATGTAGCCGGTGCCGAAAGACGGGATCCAGGTGTGGGATTCGACGAACTGGTACTGCGGGCCGCCGGGCTCGAAGCCGACGGCCAGCACGACGGTCACGGCGAGCACCACCGCCGAGATCGCCAGCGCGACCCACTTGGCCAGCGCGCGTTGCGCGGCCGGCAACAGCATCACCAGACCGGCGCCCACCATCGGCACGGCCCACAGGACGGACAGCCACGGGAACGAGTTCATGACCACAGCTGCACCGCCAGGATCGCCGCGACCACCAGCGCCGCACCGGCCAACATGGACAGCGCGTATGACCGGGCAAAGCCGGTTTGCAACTGCCGCAACCCATCCGAGACTCGGCCGACCAGCGCCGCGAGCCCGTTCGCGGCGCCGTCGACACCCTTGTCGTCGACCTCGACCAGCCCCCGGGTGAGAACCTGACCGGGCCGCATGAACACCTCTTCGTTGAAGGCGTCGCCGTAGAGGTCTTTGCGGGCGGCCACCGTCAGCGCCGACCCGGCGGGTGCCTCTGCCGGCACGGGTCGGGTGGCGTACGTGCGGTAGGCGATCGCGATCCCGGCGGCGACCACCGCGAGGACCACCGTGGTCGCCACCCACACCGGCGTGGCGTGTTCGGCCTCGTGGGCTCCGACGACCGGTTCCAGCCAGTGCTGCAGCGTGCCCCCAATTGCCAACAGCCCACCAGATACCACCGAGCCGATCGCCAGCAGCACCATGGGCCAGGTCATCACGGCGGGTGCCTCGTGCGGGTGTGTGTCAGGCGCCCAACGCTTTTCGCCGAAGAATGTCATCAGCATCACGCGGGTCATGTAGAACGCGGTGATGCCGGCGCCTAGCAGCGCGGCTCCGCCGAGGACAATGCCACGCAGGCCGCCGGCACCCAGTGCCGCCTCGATGATGGCGTCCTTCGAAAAGAAGCCGGCCAGCGGCGGCACGCCGATGATTGCCAGGTAGCCCAGTCCGAACGTCGCGTAGGTGATCGGCAGCACCGTGCGCAGGCCGCCGTAGCGGCGCATGTCGACTTCGTCGTTCATCGCGTGCATCACCGATCCCGCGCCCAGGAACAGGCCGGCCTTGAAGAAGCCGTGGGTCAGCAGGTGCATGATCGCGAACGCGTATCCCGCCGGCCCGAGACCGGCGGCGAGCACCATGTAACCGATCTGACTCATGGTGGACGCCGCCAGTGCCTTCTTGATGTCGTCCTTGGCGCAGCCGACGATCGCGCCGAACAACAGCGTCACCGCCCCGACGATGACGACACCGAGCTGGGCGTCGGGCGCCAGGTCGAAGACCGGGCCGGATCGCACGATCAGATACACACCGGCGGTGACCATGGTGGCGGCATGGATCAGGGCGGACACCGGAGTCGGGCCCTCCATCGCATCACCGAGCCACGACTGCAGTGGAACCTGTGCCGATTTGCCGCACGCCGCAAGCAATAACAACAGCCCGATTGCGGTCAGCGTGCCCTCGCCAAGTCGCGGCGCGGCCGAGAACACGCCGTCGAACGAGATTGATCCGATAGCCGCGAACATGACCATCAGTGCGATGGCCAGACCGACATCGCCGACCCGGTTGACCACGAAGGCCTTCTTGGCCGCGGTGGCCGCCGAGGGTTTGTAGGACCAGAATCCGATCAGCAGGTAGGACGCCAGACCGACACCTTCCCACCCGACATACAGCCCGAGGTAGTTGTCGGCCAGCACCAGCAGCAGCATCGCGGCCAGGAACAGGTTGAGGTAGGCGAAAAACCTTCGGCGCTCGGGATCATCGGCCATATAGCCGATCGAGTAGACGTGGATCAGCGAGCCGACACCGGTGATGAGCAGTACGAAGCACATCGACAACTGGTCGAGTTGCAGCCCGAAATCGACCTGCAACCCGCCCACCGGCACCCACGAGAACAACTCCTCATGAATCATCCGGTGCTCGGCGTCGCGGCCGAGCATCTCGGCGAACAGCACCACGCCGACCGCGAACGCGGCGATCGCCGCCGCGCAGCCGAGCAGATGACCCCAGGCGTTGGAGCGTTTTCCCGCCAGCAGCAGCACCGCCGCCCCCGCCGCCGGGAGCGCGATCAGCAGCCACACCAGAGTTGTCATGGCCGCCTCAGTGCCGCAGCAGGCTGGCGTCGTCGACCGAGGCCGAGCGGCGGGTGCGGAAGATGGTCATGATGATCGCCAGGCCGACCACCACCTCACAAGCGGCAACCACCATGGTGAAGAACGCGACCACTTGGCCGTCCAGGTGCCCGTGCATGCGGGAGAACGCCACGAACGCAAGGTTCGCCGCATTGAGCATCAGCTCGACACACATGAACATGATGATGGCGTTGCGCCGCAACAACACTCCGGCAGCGCCGATCGTGAACAGCAGCGTCGACAGGTACAGGTAGTTGTCCGGGTTCATTTCTCAGTGTTCCCTGTTCTTCGCGCAAGCGG
>JBEVHG010000075.1:0-17782 GCA_040511335.1 Mycobacterium sp.
CTAGGGCATGAGGTCAACGTCGCCTTCCAATCCAGTGGTTTGACGGCGATCGCGCGCAGCAACCCCTCGGGCTGGGTGGGCGGCGCCGACCCGCGCCGCGAGGGATTGGCGATGGGCGACACTGGGTGAGCGCAGCGCGGGTCGCCAGGCTGACGGAGTCGGATTGGCAACTCTTCGCCGCTGTGCGGCTGCGCGCGCTGACCGACTCGCTCGGTGCCGACGACCCGCAGTACCGGCAGGAAGTCGCGTTCACCGCCGCGCAGTGGCGCCGACGGCTGCGAGACCACGCCCAATTCGCGGCGCTGATCGGCAGCCGTCCGGTCGGCCTGATCGGTGCCCAGCAGGAGAACGCCGAAACGATCTACCTGTACTCGTTGTGGCTCGACCCCGCCGCCCGCGGTCACGGCCTGGCGCGTGAACTTGTCGCCGCGGCGGTGGACTGGGCCAGACGCCGGGAAGCGCGCACGGTGACGCTGCGGGTGGCCGTCGACAACACGGCGGCCCGCGGCGTCTACGAAAGCCTGGGATTCACCGTGGGCGTGGACGAGAAGGCATCCGCCACCGACGAAGTCGCGATGTCGCTCAGCATGAGCTGATATCCGGGCGGTAGCGCGCCAGCAGCCTGCGCACGCTGTCCATGGCTTCGACGGCGCGGTCCTTGTCGACGGCCTGGATCGCCATCACCGGCACGTACTCGTCGTCGGGCAGGTCCACCCGCGCCCAGCGTGCGCCGCGCGGGAACGACACGTCGACGACGTCGGACCACGGGATCAGCCGGTAGCCGAACAGATTGCGCACCGCCACACCGGGCGCGCCGACGCGCAGCCGCGGGCGGGCGAACAGCAGCATCCCACCGGCGATGACGACGCCGAGCAGCGCGATCGCCACCTGGTCTGCGGTCTGGAAGATAACGCCGCTGGAGCGGATCTTGAGCAGCAGCCCGACGGTGACGTGGGCCGCCAGGATCAAAAACGCCGCGCCGTAGGCGAAATACGGCGTCAGGTGCGGTCGCACCTCCAGGTCCCAGTCGCTCATCCGCGCAGGTCACGCAGCGTCAACGCGGTCGACAGCGCCGCCGCCGCGGCCTGAGCGCCTTTGTCCTCCGCCGACGTCGGCAGCCCGGCCCGGTCCAGCGCTTGCTGCTCGGTGTTCGTGGTGAGCACGCCGTTGGCGACCGGTGTCGACGAATCCAGCGACACCCGCGTCAGGCCCTGCGTCACCGCGTCGCAGACATAATCGAAATGCGGTGTCTCCCCACGGATTACCACACCCAATGCCACCACCGCGTCATGATTTGCGGCCAATGCCTGTGCCACCACCGGGATTTCGATCGCGCCAAGCACCCGCACCACGGTCGGATTGTCAATGCCCGCGTCGGCGGCCACCTTTCGGGCGCCGTCGAGCAGCGCGTCGCAGATCTGCTGATGCCAGGTGCTCGCCACGATGCCCAGCGTCAAACCCGACGCGTCAAGCTGTGGCAGGTCGGGAACCCCGGCGCCTCCGCTCAATGTCGGGCACCGCCCGGGCTACTCATAGAGCCCCGCCGAACTCGCCGGGAACGGCTTCGTCGTAGTCGTCCAGGCCGATCAGGTCGTGGCCCATCCGGTCGCGTTTGGTCATCAGGTAGCGGATGTTCTCGGCGTTGGCCCGCACCGGCAGCGGAACACGTTCGATGATGTGCAGCCCGTAGCCGTCCAGGCCGACCCGCTTGGCCGGGTTGTTGGTCAGCAGCCGCATCGACCGCACCCCGAGGTCGACGAGGATCTGCGCGCCGATGCCGTAGTCGCGCGCGTCGGCCGGCAGCCCCAGCTTGAGGTTGGCGTCGACGGTGTCGTCGCCCGCGTCCTGCAGCTGATAGGCCTGCAGCTTGTGCATCAGACCGATGCCGCGGCCCTCGTGGCCACGCATGTAGAGCACCACGCCGCGGTCCTCCCGGGCGACCATCGCCATGGCCGCGTCCAGTTGGGGGCCGCAGTCACAGCGGCGCGAGCCGAAGACGTCGCCGGTCAGGCACTCCGAGTGCACCCGCACCAGCACGTCGTGCCCGTCCCCGTGCGGGCCGGCGATATCGCCGCGGACCAGCGCGACGTGCTCGACGTCGTCGTAGATGCTGGTGTAGCCGACCGCGCGGAACTCGCCGTGCCGGGTCGGGATCCGCGCCTCGGCGATGCGCTCGATGTGCTTTTCGTGCTTGCGCCGCCACTCGATGAGGTCGGCGATGGAGATCAGCGCCAGGTTGTGCTCGTCGGCGAACACCCGCAGCTCGTCGGTCTGCGCCATCGCGCCCTCGTCCTTCTGGCTGACGATCTCGCAGATCGCCCCGGCCGGCTGCAGGCCGGCCAGCCGGGCCAGGTCGACGGCGGCCTCGGTGTGGCCGGGACGGCGCAGCACGCCGCCGTCCTTGGCGCGCAGCGGAACCACGTGACCGGGCCGGGTGAAATCGTCGGCGATACTGGTCGGGTCGGCGAGCCTGCGCATGGTGGTCGCCCGGTCCGATGCCGAAATGCCCGTTCCGACATCTGCTTTCGCGTCGACGGTGACGGTGTAGGCGGTGCCGTGCTTGTCCTGGTTCACCGCGTACATCGGCAGCAGGCCGAGCTTGTCGCAGACCGCGCCGTCGAGCGGCACGCACAGATAGCCGGAGGTGTAGCGCACCATGAACGCGACGAGTTCCGGGGTGGCCTTTTCGGCGGCGAAGATGAGGTCGCCCTCGTTCTCGCGGTCCTCGTCGTCGATGACGACAACGGCCTTACCCGCCGCGATATCGGCCACCGCCCGCTCGACGGAGTCCAGCCTCGTCATCGATGCCACCCTTTGCCGGTCCCGGGAGGAACCATTGTCGACACGTTCAGTATGAACCACCGGCACGCAGCGGTTATTGCCCCGCCTGATCCATCAGCCGTTCGACGTATTTGGCGATGATGTCGACCTCTAGGTTCACCGGGGTGCCGACTGCGGCCCCGCCGAGGGTGGTCAGCTGCAGGGTGGTGGGGATCAGCGACACCTCGAACCAGTCGTGACCGAGGCCGGCGACGGTCAGCGACACCCCGTCGACGGTGATCGAGCCCTTCTCGACGACGTAGCGGGACAGGGCCATGGGCAGCGCGATGCGCACCACTTCCCAGTGCTGCGACGGTGTGCGCGCGATCACATGCCCGGTGCCGTCGACGTGGCCCTGGACGATGTGTCCACCCAGGCGGCTGTTGATGGCGGCAGCGCGTTCCAGGTTGACGCGGCTGCCGACGTCGACGCCGCGCAGGCTGGACCGGTTGAGGGTTTCGGCCATCACGTCGGCGGTGAACGCCCCGCCGGGCAGCACCTCCACCACGGTCAGGCAGACGCCGTTCACCGCGATCGAATCGCCGTGGCCCGCGTCCGCGGTGACAAGGGGCCCGCGGATGACAAACCGCGCGGCGTCGGCGAAGTCCTCCTTGCCGACGACTTCGCCCAGCTCTTCGACGATTCCGGTGAACACTCAGACGAGCCTAATCAGCGAGCCGCTTCTCGCCGAAGAAGGTGGCCACCGGGTTGCCGTTGAAGTTGCCGATCTCCACATAACCCTCGGATTCGTACAGCCCCCGCGCATGCGGCTGGCGCGGGCCGGTGTCGAGCCGGACGACGACGTAGCCGAGCCCGCGCGCGGCATCCTCCAACGCGCGCAGCAGAATCCGCGCCACACCCTGCCCCCGCGCAGATGGCACCACATACACAGGCGCCGTCAGGTAGGCGTTTGACGCCACCGCCACAGATCGCATCGCCATCGCGGTAGCCGACCAGGAATGTGCCGTGCGGTGGTCCGAGTTCGACGACGCCCGCCTTGGGCATGTCCGGCGAGAGAAGGTCCAAACCCTCGTAGAGGTCGCGCATTTCGTCGATCATCGCCCCGACCAGCGCGGCACCGTCGCCGGAGTCGACGGGCACCGGCCGAAAGTCCAGCTCAGCAGCCACAATCCCACTCGTACCGGTCCCCCGGCCCGCATGTCCACGTCGAGCGACCCTCTACGATGCAGACATGCAGACGCGCCCTCGCCACGCTGTCCATGCCCTATTCGCCCTACTCTTCGCCGCCGCGGTGCTGGTCGCCGGCTGCTCCTCGTCCTTCAGCGAGTCGAGTAAGGCGCTTCCGGACGCGGCGACGCTGCTGAAGGAATCCACCGAGACCACCAGGAACCTGCAGAGCGTGCATCTGCAGCTGACGGTGACCGGCGAGATTCCGGAACTGCCCATCGAGTCGCTGTCCGGCGACCTGACCAACACGCCGGCCGTGGCCGCCCAGGGCAAGGCGAACATCCTCTTCCTGGGCCAGCGGCTGGAAGGCGTCGACTTCGTCGTCGCGGACGGCATCCTCTACGGCGCCATCACCTCCGGCGCCAACTTCCAGGATTTCGGGCCGGCCGCCGACATCTACGACGTCTCGGCGATCCTGAATCCCGATACCGGTCTGGCCAACGTGCTCGCCAACTTCAGTGATCCGAAGACCGACGGCCGGGAAACCGTCGGCGGCGTGGAGACCGTCCGGGTCACCGGCAATATCAGTGCCGACGCGGTCAACAAGATCTCCCCGCAGATCGGGGCCACCGGTCCGGTCCCGGGCACGGCGTGGATCCGCGAGGACGGCAGCCACGACCTGGTGCAGGCCAGAATGGAGCCCAGCCCCGGCAACAGCGTCACGATGACGCTGTCGGAGTGGGGCAAGTCCGTCACCGTCACCAAGCCCGCGGTGTAATGCAGGGTTCGCCCGGAGCCGCTCGGACGGCGACCTCGAGCCGACGCATCGCGATCACCGCCGGCAGTCTCGCGGTGCTGCTGGGTGCGCTCGACACCTACGTCGTGGTAACGATCATGACCGACATCATGCGTGACGTCGGCATCGCGATAAACAAGATTCAGCAGGTCACGCCCATCGTCACCGGCTATCTGCTCGGCTACATCGCGGCGATGCCGCTGCTGGGCCGGGCCTCGGACCGATTCGGCCGCAAACTGCTGCTGCAGGTGAGCCTGGCCGGGTTCGCGGTCGGATCGGTGGTCACGGCGTTGTCCAACGACCTGACCACCCTGGTCGTCGGCCGTGTCATCCAGGGCACCGCCAGCGGGGCGCTGCTGCCGGTGACACTGGCTCTGGCCGCCGATCTTTGGGCGGCCCGCAACCGCGCCGCCGTGCTCGGCGGTATCGGCGCCGCCCAGGAACTGGGCAGTGTGCTGGGTCCGCTCTACGGCATCGCGGTGGTCTGGCTGCTGAACAGCTGGCGCTACGTGTTCTGGATCAACGTGCCGCTGGCCGCGATCGCGATGGTGATGATGCACTTCAGCCTGCCGTCGCGGCAGAAGGACCACACCCCCGAGAAGGTCGACGTCGTCGGCGGCGTGCTGCTGGCGATCGCACTGGGCCTGGCCGTAATCGGCCTGTACAACCCGGAGCCGGACGGCAAGCAGGTGCTGCCCAGCTGGGGGCTGCCGGTGCTGGCCGGGGCGCTGGTCGCGACCGTGGCGTTCTTTGTGTGGGAGCGCTTCGCCCGAACCCGGTTGATCGAGCCCGCCGGCGTGCACTTCCGGCCGTTCCTGGCCGCGCTGGGCGCATCGCTGGCCGCCGGAGCGGCGCTGATGGTGACCCTGGTCAACGTCGAACTGTTCGGTCAGGGCGTGCTGGGCATGGATCAGAACCAGGCCGCGGGGCTGCTGCTGCGGTTTTTGATCGCGCTGCCGATCGGCGCGCTGCTGGGCGGATGGATCGCCACCAAGGTTGGCGATCGCATCGTCGCGTTCGTCGGGCTGCTGATCGCCGCGGGCGGCTACTGGTTGATCTCCAGGTGGCCGGTCGATCTGATGGCGGCCCGCCACCACCTCGGCCTGTTCACCCTGCCGACCCTGGACACCGACCTGGCGATCGCCGGCCTGGGGCTGGGGCTGGTGATCGGACCGCTGACCTCGGCGACGTTGCGGGTGGTTCCGGCCGCTCAGCACGGCATCGCGTCAGCGGCCGTGGTGGTCGCCCGGATGATCGGCATGCTGATCGGGATCGCGGCACTGAGCGCTTGGGGGCTGTACCGCTTCAACCAGCATCTACAGAGCCTGCCGTCTGGTCCGGGCGCTGGCAGCCTGACCGAACGGCTGGCCGCCGAGGCGGCCAGATACCGCGAGGCCTACGTGCTGCAGTATGGCGAGATCTTCGCGATCACCGCGATCGTCTGCTTGGTCGGGGCGCTGCTCGGCCTGCTGATCAGCGGTCGGACCGAGCATGCTGATGAGCCGGGCAGCGCGGAGCCAGACGACGCGCCGACAGCGGTGATCGATGCACCGACGCGGACGTTCGACGCGCCGACACAGGCGATCCCCACGCGCGGCGCGGACCAGACGGTGCGGATCCAGCGTGCGACACCCGGCCGTCGCCGGCCCCGCTGACGCCGTCAGCAGCGCTCGATGCCGGGACGGATGAGCACCGGCTCGTAACGCACCTCGGTCCGCCTGTCTGCCGGCGCCGCAGCACGTCACATACGAGCGCCTTGACAGCGCCTACCGGCGGGCTGAGCCAATCCTGTATTCCGGTCACGTTATTCGTCCTTCGTTCGTGCTCGCGAGCGCGGCCGACGATGGCCCTGTCTGGTACGAGGTTACCGGGATGATGGCCCGGATTGGCTGCTCGCCGCGCTGGGTATGCGTGGGAAAGGCAACAACTCGCTGGGAGAAATTCATGTCAACGACACTGGACGGCAACAAAATTGCATTCCTGGTCGCGCCCGAGGGCGTCGAGCAGGTCGAGCTCACCGAACCGTGGAAGGCCGTCGAGCAGGCCGGCGGTACACCCGAACTGGTGTCCACCGAGGTGGGAAAGATCCAGGCGTTCAACCACCTGACACCGGCCGACACCTTCGAAGCCGACAAATCGGCGGGCAGCGTGTCGGCGTCCGACTACGCGGGCCTGGTACTGCCCGGCGGCGTGGCCAACGCGGACTTCCTGCGCACCAACGCCGCGGCGGTCGCATTCGCCAAGGGCTTCTTCGACAGCGGCAAGCCGGTCGCGGTGATCTGCCACGGCCCGTGGACTCTGGTTGAGGCCGATGTGGTGCGGGGCCGCACGATCACCTCGTGGCCCAGCGTGAAGACCGACCTTCGCAACGCCGGCGCCGAGTGGGTCGACGAAGAGGTCGTCGAATGCTCCAGCGGCCCCAACACGTTGATTTCCAGCCGCAAGCCCGACGATCTACCGGCGTTCTGCGACAAGTTGGTTGGAGCATTCGCCCAGAAGTAGCCCGGCTGAGTGTAGGTAACAGCCTGGCAAACTGGCGTCGAGGATGCACCGGCGTCGGTAACGTCACCGCCATGCTGCTGGCGGCGCTGCGCGACCTGCAATGGCGAAGACGGCGTTTCGTCATCGCAATCGTCGGCACGAGCCTGGTATTCGCGATGACCCTCGTCCTGACCGGGCTTTCCAACGGATTTCGCGTTGAAGCCGATAACACGGTCGACTCGCTGGGCATCGACGAGTACCTCATCAAGGCGGGCTCGACCGGCCCGTTCCTCGGCAACGCGCTATTCGCGGCGGCAGAACTCCAGGTGGTCGATCGCATCCCGGGCGTCATGACCGCGGTCCCGCTCGTATACGCGGCGACGACCGTGCGCGACGGCGGCTCGACCCGCAACGTGAACGTATTCGGCGCACCGGAGCAGGGTCCCGGGATGCCCACCGTGGCAATCGGCCGGGCACCGTCGGGACCTGACGAGATCGCGGTGTCGAGCGTGCTGGATCGCGACGTTGACGAAGATCTCGAGATCGGTTCGCGCACACTGCGAATCGTTGGTATCGTGACCGATTCCACGGCGCTGGCCGGCCAGCCCAATGTGTTCCTGACGGTGGCCGGCACCCAGCAGCTCGCCGATGGGGGCCAGCCACTGGTGTCGTCGATCGGCATCCGCGGCTCGCCCACCCAGATACCCGACGGCTACCGGGCAGTCGACCGCGCCGGCGCCGTGGACGACCTGCTGCGCCCGCTGGGCTCCGCGGTCGACGCGATCACGCTGATGGCCGCGCTGTTGTGGGTCGTTGCGGCGTTGATCGTCGGCTCGGTCATCTACCTTTCCGCGCTGGAACGCACCCACGACTTCGCGGTGTTCAAGGCGGTCGGTGTCGCGACGGGCTCCGTTCTCGGCGGGCTCTGCCTGCAGGCCGTCATCATCGCGATCGTTGCAGCGGTGCTCGGCGGCCTGTTCTCACTGGTGCTCGGGCCGATCTTTCCGATGCGCGTGGTGGTGCCGACATCGGCATTCCTGCTGCTGCCGGTCATCGCGGTGCTGATCGGCCTGCTGGCGAGCGCCGCGGGCGTGCGGCGAGCGGTAGCGGTCGATCCTGCGCTCGCATTCGGGGGGCCGTGAGCCGTGGCTGATCTGCGCATCAAGGACCTGGTGGTGGAGTACTCAAGCGGCGGCTACGCGGTCCGCCCGATCGACGGCCTGAACATCGAGGTGACCGCGGGCTCGCTCGCGTTGCTGCTCGGCCCTAACGGCTGTGGGAAGACGACGCTGCTGTCATGCCTCGGCGGCATACTCAGCCCGACCTCGGGCGGGATCGAGTTCGGCGACGTCGACGTCACCCGGCTCGATGCCCGCGCGCTGTCGGCGTATCGGCGCGGCACGGTCGGCATCGTGTTTCAGGCGTTCAATCTGGTGCCGAGCCTGACCGCGCTGGAGAACGTGATGGTCCCGATGCGCGCCGCGCGCATGTCTCGCCACGAGGCGCGCCGGCGGGCCGAGGAGTTGCTGGTGCGGGTCGGCCTGCAGGGCCGGCCGGGGTGCGGGACCTGATCGAGCACCGCGAGCTCGAGGTCAGCCCGGAACCAAACTGAGCAACAGGTCGGGTCCGATCGGCTCGATCCCGTCGAACCGCCATCGCTGCGCACGGGCGATGCTCAGCACGCCGACGTCGTCGACCGCCGTGATCGGGCCGCCCAACAGGATCGGCGCCACGTAGCCCAGGATCCGGTCGATCGCGCCGGCCCGCAGGAATGCGCCGGCCAGCGTGGGCCCGCCCTCCACCAGCACGTCGGTGCGGTCGGACAACGCCTTGACCACCTCGTGGGGGTCGCGGGTGCGGATCACCATCGTGCGCGAGTCGTCGTTCAAAACCTTTGCTTCAGAAGAGATTTCGCGCTCGCCGACGACTACCCGCAGCGGCTGACGCTCGGCCAGGCTGCCGTCGGGCAGCCGCGCCGTCAGCGCGGGGTCGTCGACGAACACCGTACCGGTGCCGACGACGATGGCGTCCGCGGCGGCACGACGGCGGTGCACGTCGGCGCGGGCGGCCTCGCTGGTGATCCACTGGCTGCTGCCGTCGGCGGCGGCGCTGCGGCCGTCGACGCTGATGGCGAACTTCCACGTGATGTGGGGCATGCCGGTGCGTTGCTTGTGCAGCCACTCGCGCAGCGGCCCACCGGCGACTTCGCCGGCGAGCACGCCGGCGACCACCTCGATACCGGCGTCGGCGAGCCGCGAGGCACCACCGGCCGCGTCCGGATTCGGATCTGCGACGGCGTAGGCCACGGTCGAAACACCTGCGGCCACAAGCGCATCCACGCACGGCGGGGTGCGGCCGGGGTGGTTGCAGGGCTCGAGGGTGATCACCGCGGTGCCACCCGCGGCCCGCTCCCCCGCTCGTCGCAATGCCACCACCTCGGCATGCGGCCCACCGGGCGGCTCGGTTCCGCCCACCCCGGCGATTTGGCCCTCGCGGTCCACGATGACCGCCCCGACCGGCGGATTGGGGTAGGTACTGCCCTTGACCAGGTCGGCTTGGTCGATGGCCAGCCGCATGGCGGCCTCGAGACTCATAGCGTCAGGTGCTTGGACGCCGTGGCGGCCTGCCGGCGCAGCGCCTGGACCGCGGCGGCCGGGTCCTCGGCGCTGTAGACGGCCGAGCCCGCGACAAAGCAGTCCACCCCGGCCTCGGCCGCCTGCTCGATGGTGTCGGCGTTGATGCCGCCGTCGATCTCCACCACGATGGTCAACTCGCCGGAATCGACCAGACGGCGGGCGATTCCAACCTTGGGCAGCACCTCGGGGATGAAGTTCTGCCCGCCGAATCCCGGTTCGACCGACATGATCAGAAGGGTGTCGAATTCGCGGAGGATCTCCAGGTACGGCTCCAGCGGGGTGCCGGGTTTGACGCTCAAACCGGCCTTGGCGCCCGCGGCGCGGATGTCGCGGGCCACGCCGACCGGGTTGTCTGTGGCCTCGGCGTGGAAGGTGACGTTGTAAGCGCCGGCTTCGGCGTACGGCGGCGCCCAGCGGTCCGGGTTGTCGATCATCAGATGGCAGTCCATCGGGATGTCGGTCGTCTTCAGCAGCGCCTCGACCACCGGCAACCCGATGGTCAGGTTCGGTACGAAGTGGTTGTCCATCACGTCGACGTGCAGCCAGTCGGCGCCGGTCACCACGGCGGCTTCGTCGGCGAGGCGGGCGAAGTCGGCGGCCAGGATCGACGGCGCAATGAGCGGTACAGCCATGGGCCTCAGCCTACTTCGAGCGCCGCGGCGAACATTGCATCGGTGCCATGCCGGTGCGGCCACAACTGAACGTAGGGCCCGTCTCCGAGGCCGTCGACCGGATCGAACAACGGCAGGGTGTCCAACGCGGTCACCGGGTGGCGACGTAGCGCGTCGGCGACCACACCAACGGTCTCGGCCAGATGCGGTGAGCACGTCGCGTACAGCACCACACCGCCGGGCCGGGTCAGCCGGATCGCCGACGCCAGCAGTTCGCGCTGCAGCTTGGCCAGCGCCGGCACGTCGGTGGTCTGACGGCGCCAACGGGCCTCGGGCCGGCGTCGCAGCGCGCCCAGGCCGGTGCACGGCGCGTCGACGAGCACCCGGTCGAAGCCGGATTGCACACCCGGATCGCGGCCGTCGACCCGCAGCACCTCGACCTCGAGGCCGCGGGTGTTCTCCTCGACGAGTTCGGCCCGCCGCGCATTGGGCTCGACGGCGGTGACACGGGCGCCGGCCTGGAAGCCGAGGGCGGCCAGCAGCGCGGTCTTGCCGCCCGGCCCGGCACACAGATCCAGCCAGCGGCCCCCGTCGCCGTCGACCGGCGCCAACGTCAGCGCCCGGGCCACCAGTTGGCTGCCCTCGTCCTGCACCAGCGCCTGGCCGTCGCGCACCGGCGCGAGCCGGCCCGGGTCACCGCCGGACAGATAAACGCCGTAGGGCGAATAGCGGGCGGGCGTGCCGCTCACCTGTTCGGCTAGTTCGGCCGCGGTCAGCACGCCGGGCCGGGCCGCCAAGTGCACCAGCGGGCGTTCGTCGTCGCTGGCCAGCAGGGCATCCAGTTGTCCGGCATCGGCGCCCAGTGCGTCGGCGAACGCCTGAGCGATCCAGCGCGGATGGGCGTGGAGGAACGCGGCGTGCCCGACCGGATCGGAATCCGCCGGTGGGGCCAGCTCGTCGACCCAGGACTGTTCGTCCCGTGTGGCGATCGTGCGCAGTACACCGTTGACGAAACCCGCTCGCGCCGAATCGAATTCGATGCCAGCCTGCTCGACGGTGGTGGAGACCGCAGCGTGCGCGTCGACCCGGGTGCGCAGCAGTTGGTAGGTGCCCAGCCGCAACAGGTCCAGCAGCACCGGATCGATGCGCTCGGGCGGGCGCCCGGCGGCGTGGCCGACTACGGCGTCGAGCAGTCCGCGGGTGCGGCATGTGCCGTAGGTCAGTTCGGTGGCGAACGCGGCATCGCGGCCGGTGATATCGCGCTCGCGTAGCAAGGCGGGCAGCGCCAGGTTGGCGTAGGCGTCGCGCTCAGAAACCGCGCGCAACACGTCGAAAGCCGCGCGGCGGGCCGGATCCAGCGGCTTACGCCGGGGGGGTCGTCGGCTGCGTGGGCTGGTCATTGGGCCCGCGCGGATTCGGCGAGCCGTGCGCCGCGCGCCCAGTCGGCGGCGGCCATCGGCTTGCGGCCCGGCGGCTGAATGCGGCCGAGCAGCACCGGCTGCGATCCGGTGCCGACCCGCACGCCGTCGCGGTCGACCCTAATTGCACCGGGCGGCAAGGTGTTCGGCGTATCGGCGGGCACCGTCACCGGTCCCAGCTTTACCCGCAGATCGCCGATCAGCGTCCACGCGCCGGGGTTGGGGGTGACCGCCCGGATGCGCCGCTCGACGACGTGGGCGGGCAGGTCCCAGCGCACCCGCGCCTGCTCGACGGTGATCTTCGGCGCGAGGGTGACCCCGTCCGGACGTTGTGGCACCGGCGTGAGCGATCCGTCGGCGATGCCGTCCAGGGTCCTCTCCAGCAGGGCCGCGCCCGAAATCGACAGCTGCTCAAGGAGATCCCCCGCCGTGTCGATCGGCCGGATCGTCTCGGTGACCACGCCGTAGACCGGGCCGGAGTCCAGGCTGGGTTCGATCCGGAAGGTCGTCGCGCCGGTCACGGTGTCACCCGCGGCGACGGCCGCCTGCACGGGTGCCGCGCCACGCCACGCCGGCAACAGCGAGAAATGCAGGTTGACCCAACCGTGCTTGGGCACCGCCAGCAGCCGCTCGGACAGTACCGCCCCGTAGGCGACCACCGCACAACATTCCGGCGTCAGCTCGCTCAGTTCGGCGACGAATTCGCCAGAGTTGGGGCGCTGCGGTCGCAACACCGGGATGTCGTGCTCGAGCGCCAGCCGGGCCACGGGTGACGGCGACGGGCGGCCCCGACGACCGGACGCCGCGTCGGGGCGGGTCAACACCGCGGTCACCTCGTGGCGCGGTGAATCGATCAACCGTCGCAGCGATGGCAACGCGGGTTCGGGGGTGCCGGCGAAAACGAGACGCACGCCGGCCAGTCTAGGAACCCACGCGCCGATGCTCAGCGCGGAGTCTGGTAGTACTCGCGCTCCGAAACTCCGGCCAGTCCGGCCACGAACATCCACGGGATGGTGCTGATCAGCCGATTGCAGGTGGCCACCGCATCGTTGTAGTACTGGCGGGCGAATGCGAGTTTGTCCTCGGTGTCGGCCAGGTTGTCCTGCAGGTTGAGGAAGTTGTTCGACGAGTTGAGCTGCGGGTAGCTCTGCCCGAGCGCCAGCACCTGCCCGAGCGCGGTGTCGAGTTCCCGCTCGGCGGCGCTGCGTTGCGCGACCGATTTCCCGTTGGTGGCCGAGGTGAGCGCGGCGCGGGCATTGGTGACGTGGTTCAGGATCGCCGTCTCGTGGGAGGCGAAGGTCTCGACGGTGTGCACCAGGCTGGGAATGAGCTGCGCACGACGGGTGAGCTGCACGTCGATTCCGCCGAGCGCCTCCTCGACGTGGACGTCGGCAGCGCGGATCTTGTTGTAGCCCACCACGAAACCGATGAGCACCAGCACGGCCAGCACCAGCACCAGTATCAGCACGAATGTCACCATGAACCGCCTCCTCCTCCACCACCGCCGCCTCCGCCGCCGCCCCCTCCACCGCCTCCACCGCCGCCGCCACTGCTGGACGACGACTGCGATGCGGTGTAGGCGCCGATCGATGACGACAACGCCGACTCGAAGCTGTCAAAATTCGCTCCGCCCGAGATACCGGCCAAACTCCAGCCGGTGGACGACGACGAGTGGTACCAATCCGGTTGGGGCGCAGCGCTACCCGTGGCCTCCTGATACTTCTTGGCCCACAGCACAGCGGCGCCCGCGGCCACCGCGAACGGGATGTAGGCCGTGTAGAGGTCTTTACGGGCGGCGAAGTCGAACCGCGTCTCGGCCGAGTCGGTGGACAGCATCCGGTGAAATCCGCCGGCGCGCGACCACAATTCGCGCCCGGCCGCCGTGCGTCGGCTGCCGACGCCCTCGGTCCAGGACCGCGCCGAGAAGAAGAAGAACGCCGCGAACGGCAACCCCCACATGGTGGTCGGGAAACCCCACCGGAAAAAGCCCAACACCGCCAATAACAGCGCGACCGCGTTGAGCGTGCGCACCCACAGATCCTTGCGTCGCTTGACCATCAGGCCGCCGTCGAACGCCCACTTCTGAACCGCTTTGGCCATATCCGTCTTGGCCTTATCGAGTTTCTCGCCGGACTTGACCGCCTTCTTCGCTTCGAACTCGGTGCCGGGCCGGTTCACCTTGAGCGCGATACCGACCTTGCGGCTGACTGGATCCACCTGATCCCATTCGGAGATATCGACCAGGCCACGGACGATCCACCGCTCGTCATTGACCTGTCTCAGCTCGATCATTCCGCGCTCGGCCAGATAGAAGAGCGTCGCGGTGAGGCCGTTCTTGGGGACGCTTTCGGTGCGGATGTACTCCATCTGCACCGGTCCGAGGCCTTCCGGCGGTGCGTACTGCAGCGGAAATCCCGGCGACGGTTCGACGGTGGTGCGGTACCAGAGCAACGCGCCAAGCCCGGCCGCCAAGGTGAGCCCCGCGACCCACAGCACGCCGGTCACCGACTGGCCAAGGATCCGGTCCCACGTATAGGGCCACGGCAGGCTCACCTGCAGCGGGGTGGGCACGTCGATGCCGGCACGCAGGGTGACCGGGGTACGCGGCGGCAGGTCAAGGGCCGACAACTTCACCGTGTTCCCCGTGACGGCCAGATCCCGGCACGCCTGGCCGACGCCGTAGCCGACCGAGCATTGCGCCCCGGTGATCTCAGCGGGCAAGGTAACCGAGATATCGGCCCGCTCGATCTCGTTGTTCCAGGCCGGGGCGATGACGTTCCAGAAGAACGCGGACGTCGAGTTCGGATCACCGGTGGATGCGGCGAATTGCTTGTCGGCGCCGGTGCTGCCGGGGTCGAGGACGCCGGGGATGGCGTAGCGAATCTCGAACACATGCGTGCCCCGGGTCAGGTATTCGTCCGGATCACCGATCTTGGCGACCCGGAACCGCTGGCCGTCCTCCCACAACATTTGGTACGGAACGGGTCTGCCGTCCAGCAGCACCGAGGTGACCTCGGGCTTCTGCCGCACCCGCGGGCTGTTCTGGTTGGCGATGTCCCAGTACCGGAAGATGCCGTGCCGGCTGGCCGGGAATTCGGCGGTAATGGTTTCCACCGCGTCGAGCCGCCCGCCGGCGCTGACGACGAAGTCGGCCTGGTAACTGCTGAAGACCACTGGATCTGAGATGTCGGTGGCCTCCGACCCGCCGCGGAACACCAGCGGCCACAACAGCCCAAATGCGATGAGCGTCAACGGGATCAACCACACGAATACCCGTCGCATGGCCACCTCCTGTTCGGCAGTACCTGCCGCGTCCGCATTACCCTATGTGCAGCGGGTCCATTTGCACACGCACTGGCTGCTGATCGTGGCGTGCGCTGAGTACGCCGGTAGCATTGCGCAGCGCCGCGGCAAGCGCCAGACCGCCGTCGCGCGGCACCCTGACCAGCATCCGGCTCACCGGGCTGTCCGTGGGAGTGCCCGGCGGCCTGCGGGCGCCCCGCGGTAGCTCGACCGGGCCGAGCGACTCCGCGTTGTCCGGCAGCGCAGCGGTGTCGAGGAGGGCGGCCACCGCCGCCGGCGCACCGTCCACCGCGGCGATGTGCACCGCCGGCGGCAGGCCCACCTCGGCACGGGAGTCGAGTTCGGCTTCGGCGTGACCCACCGGGTCCCAGCGAATCAGCGCCTGCACGGTCGGAATCGCCGATTCGGCGACCACCGCGACCACGCCGCCGTCGGCGCGGCCACGCACCAGGGCGGCCGCGGCCATCCAGCGCCGCAGAGTGTCCTCCGCGGCGCGCAGGTCCTGGCGGCCCAACAAGGCCCAGCCGTCGAGCAGCAGCGCCGCGCCGTAGCCGCCGGACGCCAGCGGTTCGGCGCCCGGCGTGGCCACGACGACGGCGGGCTCCGCCTCGACGACGGACACCATGGCGTCCCCGCCGGAGGTGATCACCGGCATGCCGGGAAACGCGCGGCCGAGTTCCTCGGCGGTGCGGCGGGCGCCGACAACGACGGCCCGCACCGCCTCGGAACCGCAACGCGCGCAGCGCAATGCGGCGTCCTCCCGGCCGCACCACCGGCAGACCGCCCCGGCGGCATCCCGGTCGAGCAGCGCCAGCGGGCCGGTGCAGTGCCGGCACCGCGCGATGGCCCGGCACCGCGCACACGCCAGCGCGGGCACGTAGCCGCGCCGCGGCACCTGAACGAGCACCGGCCGCCCGGCCTGCAGCGCCGTGCGTGCGGTCCGCAGTGCCACCGAGGGCAGCCGGGCGGTGTGCGCGGCCGGATCGCGTTCCTGCGCGTAGCCACTGTCATCGAGGGCCGTCACCCGCGGAGACCGGGAACGCACCACGGGCCGGGCCGCGACCAGGTCGTGCGCCCAACGGCTGCGCACCAGCGCCTGTGCCTCGGCGGTGCGGGCATAGCCGCCGATCAGCGCCGCGCAGCGCAGCTGATGCGCACGCAGCATCGCCACCTCGCGGGCATGTGGATACGGCGCCCGAGGCTCCGCGAGGCTGTCATCGCCGTCGTCCCAAACGATCACCAGACCAAGATCGGTGACGGGGGCGAACACCGCGCTGCGGGTCCCGATGACCAGCCGCGCGCCGCCGCGCAGCACGGCCAGCCAACGGCGGTACCGCTGGGCCGGGCCCAGCCCGGCCGACAGCGCCACCACCCGCGACTCCTCGACGTGGCGAATGCCGGCGTCGCGCAACGCATCCACGTCGCGCTGGTCAGGCACGACGGCCAACACGCCACGACCGGAGTTCACCGTCACCGCCGCGGCCTCGGCGAGCCGGTCGGCCCACCGCTCCCCGGGCACCGCCTGCCACACCGCGCGGGCCGCACGCCCGTTGCCCACGGCGGCCAGAAACTGTTCGCCGCGGCCGTATTCGTTCCAGGCGGTGGTGTCGACCGGTGTCGCGGTGAGCGGCGCGAATTCCGCGGTGGCTTCCCTCTCGACGTTGGCGTGCCGCGGTGGGACGGCCAACCGCAGCACGTCGGCCCGGGTGCCGGCATAGCGTGCGGCCACCGCGTCGACCAGGCGGCGCACCTCGGACGTCAGCACCGGCTCGGCGGAGACCACCCGGTCCAGCCAGCCCAGCTTGCCGATATGATCGGTGTCCGAACGCCTTTCGAGCACGAACGCATCGACGAGCCGGCCGTGGTAGCGCACCCGTACCCGCACGCCGGGCTGTGCGTCATCGGACTGCTCGGCCGCGACGAGATAGTCGAACTCGCGGTCCAGATGCGGCACCGACAACATGGGCAGCACCCTGGCGATGGGTTCGTGCTCGGCGGCATGCCGGGTCTCGGTCACGTGCTATGGCTGTCCCTTCGCCCGCCGGCGGTCGGCGTCGTCGAACGCGATTTCCCTGGCTGACCCGTCGCCACGAGCCCGCTTGCGGGCGGTATAGCTCGACACCGAGGCGAACGCACCTCCCACTCCCGCCGACGACGCATCGTAGGTCAGCGACTTGCCGGCCGAGAAACCCAGGTCGGTGCCGACGTCGACCGCGTCGATGTTCGCGCCGAGAAACACGAAATCCCAGCCGTACGTGTCTTCCTGTTGCGAAATCAGCTGCTTTACAGCGTCTTTCGTCCACTCCTTGCTGGCGTTTTCGTGGCCGTCAGTCAATACGACCACCGTCACTTCGCCGGGGCGATCCTGCTCGGGCAGTACCGCCGATCTCCATGATGAACCGGCCGATCGCGTCGAGCAGCGCGGTCATTCCCCGCGGTTGCAGGGTCAACGACGGCACCCGGTCGATGGGCGTGTTCTGATACACCGACTCGTATTCGTCGTCGAACTGAGCGAGCGTGACCAGCGTGGTACCGGGCTGCTCCCGTTCCTTGGCGATGAACGCGTCAAACCCACCGCGCGTGTCGTCG
>JBEVHG010000076.1:0-8975 GCA_040511335.1 Mycobacterium sp.
GTTCGCGGCGGCCCAGACACCGTTGGTCGGGCTCGGGGTTCGTCTCTTCGGCCGCCGGATCCTGCCCGAGTACCCGTTCGAGGAGGCGTTCTTCCTCGAGTTCTCCCGGCAGTTCCGATCGGCGCTGACCATGCCGCTGATCTACGTCGGCGGCGTGAACACGATCGCGACCATGGAGTCGCTGATGGGCGAGGGGTTCGAGTTCGTGGCCATGGCTCGCGCGCTGCTGCGTGACCCGAGCCTGCCCAACAAGCTCGCCCGCGCGCAGGCCATCGCGGGGCTGTGCGTGCACTGCAACAAGTGCATGGCCACCATCTACAGCCACACGCATTGCGTGGTGACCGGGGCGCCGGGCTGACAGCCGATTACGAGGGAGCGACCTCCGCCGGCAAGAGCGGGGGCTCCGGCTGAGCACTGGTCTCCGGCTGAGCACTGGTCTCCGGCGGAGCACTTGTCTCCAGCGGAGCACTCGGCGCCCGGTACTCGATCATCGGTTCTTCACGTAGCGTCCGCCCGCCAGACTTGATGACCAACGCCTTCTCCGAAACCACGTAGGTCACCCCGTCGTTCTCAGCGACGAACCCGCCGTCGTCGGGTTGCGCCGACACGACGAGGGCCGCCTGATCGCTCAACCGGACGCCTCGGTACTCGTGTTGGCCGCCGGGGGCAGTACAGATAACCACCAGTGATCGTTTGGTTCGGCCGATCGCGGCCGCGGTCTGCGACTCTTCGCATCGAGCCCTCGAGCCGACGAATCCCCGGTCGTCGGAGGACGCAGGCTCGGCAGCGACGGTGGGCACCGCGCCGGCGCAAACCGAGCTGACGAGTGCCGCGGCAGTAAGCGCGGAAGCCGCAAGCACTGACAGTGGCCGTTTCATTGGCAATTCCTCACAGAGTCGATGGCACCGCAAAGCACATCACGAACAGTGGCGAGAAACGCCGAGGGAGGCGAACCACAATCGAACCGTTAGCGCTCTGATATAGAGCAACGCCACATGGCGCCCGCCGGCGATACCGATAGAGTTGGTGCCGATGAGCCGACCAGCCCCGCCCGCACTGACCGTGCGGTACGACGGATCGGCACGCACATTCGCAGCGGGGAACGATGTGGTCATCGGCCGCGATCTACGCGCCGACGTGCGCATCGCCCACCCCCTGATCTCGCGAGCCCACCTGGTGCTGCGGTTCGACCAGGGCCGGTGGGTCGCCATCGACAACGGCAGCCTCAACGGCGTGTTCGTCAACGGCCGGCGCATGCCGGCCATCGACATCACCGACGGGCAGAACGTGAATATCGGCAACCCCGACGGGCCACGGCTGACCTTTGAGGTGGGCCACCACACGGGCGCGGTGGGACGCCCGCCGCAGACCGCCTCGGTGCCCGTCGCGCAGAGGCCCAGCGCGGCCTGGCCCACCCAGCCACCGCAGACGCCGCGGCCACCGATGCCGCCGCCGGGCACGTCGCGGCCCCCGCCCCGCTACCCGACGGCCCCTCATCAGCCGGTCTACCCGTCCGGACCGCAGCCGCGCTACCCGAGCGGGCCACAGCAGCCGGCACGCCCGGCCGCCGTATCGCAGCCGATCTCCGCGCCGGACATCGAGCCGGTCACCTCGATCGGCCCGACGGCCGCGCCGCGCTCCAGCGACTCGGGCAACCTCGCCACCAGCATGCTGAAGATCCTGCGGCCGGGCCGGACGCCGGAGGCGCCGCCAGGCTCGACCAAGATCGGGCGCGCCAACGACAACGACATCGTCATCCCCGACGTGTTGGCGTCGCGCCACCACGCGACGTTGGTGCCCGGCTCCGGCGGCACCGAGATCCGCGACAACCGCAGCATCAACGGGACATTCGTCAACGGGTCGCGCGTCGAAACGGCGGTCCTGCACGAAGGCGACACGGTCACGATCGGCAACGTCGACCTGGTGTTCCGTGGCGGCACCCTGGTACGCCGCACCGAGACCGCAGCCGACACCAGCACCGGCGGCCTCGACGTGCACGGCGTCACGTGGACCATCGAGGGCAACAAGACGCTGCTGGAGAACATCTCGCTGTCGGCACGCCCTGGCACGTTGACGGCCGTCATCGGGCCGTCGGGTGCGGGCAAGTCCACGTTGGCCCGGTTGGTGGCCGGCTACACGCACCCGACGACGGGCACGGTGACGTTCGAGGGTCACGACATCCACGCCGAGTACGCCTCGCTGCGGTCCCGGATCGGCATGGTGCCCCAGGACGACGTGGTGCACGGCCAGCTGACGGTCAACCAGGCGCTGATGTATGCCGCCGAGCTGCGGCTGCCACCGGACACCAATAAGGCCGACCGTGCGCAGGTCGTCGCGCAGGTGCTCGAGGAACTCGAGATGACTCGGCATGCCGACACCCGCGTCGACAAACTGTCCGGCGGTCAGCGCAAACGCGCGTCGGTGGCGATGGAACTGCTGACCGGGCCGTCGCTGCTGATTCTCGACGAACCGACCTCTGGCCTGGATCCCGCGCTGGACCGGCAGGTGATGACGATGCTGCGCCAGCTCGCCGACGCCGGTCGCGTCGTACTGGTGGTCACCCACTCGTTGTCCTATCTCGACGTTTGCGACCAGGTGCTCTTGCTGGCGCCGGGCGGCAAGACCGCGTTCTCCGGGCCGCCGAGCCAGATCGGGCCGACAATGGGCACCACGAACTGGGCCGACATCTTCAGCAGCGTCGCGCGTGACCCGGACGCGGCCAACAAGCGGTTCCTGGCCCTGCATGGCCCGCCGTCGCAGCAGCCGCCGGCACAGACACCAGCAGACTTGGGCAATCCGACGCGCACCAGCCTGCGACGCCAGTTCTCGACGATTGCGCGACGCCAGATCCGGCTGATCGTCTCCGACCGCGGCTACTTCGTCTTCCTGGCGCTGCTTCCCTTCATCATGGGCGTGCTGTCCCTTTCGGTGCCCGGAGACGTCGGCTTCGGTGTGCCGGTTCCCGCAATCCAGGGCGGGGAAGCGCCGAATGAACCGGGACAGATTCTGGTGATGCTCAATGTCGGCGCGATCTTCATGGGCACCGCGCTGACGATTCGAGCCCTGATCGGCGAGCGCGCCATTTTCCGCCGCGAGCAGGCGGTCGGGCTGTCGACGACCGCGTACCTGCTGGCGAAGGTCTTTGTCTTCACGGTGTTCGCCGTGCTGCAGGCGGCGATCGTGACGGGGATCGCTATCTGGGGCAAGGGATGGGGCCCGGGGGCCGTGGAAAGCGGTGCGTTCCTCGGCGATCGCAGCCTGGAGCTGTTCGTCGACATCGCGGTGGCGTGCGTGGCCGCGGCCATGGTCGGCCTTGCGCTGTCGGCGCTGGCCAAGTCCAACGAGCAGATCATGCCGTTGCTGGTGGTGGCGATCATGTCGCAGCTGGTGTTCTCCGGCGGCATGATCCCGGTGACCGACCGGATCGTGCTCGACCAGATGTCCTGGGCGACACCGGCCCGGTGGGGCTTCGCCGCGTCTGCGTCCACCGTCGACCTCATCAGACTGGTTCCCGGCCCGCTGACTCCGCAGGATACACACTGGAAACACACGTCGGGCGCGTGGCTGTTCGACATGGCGATGCTGGCCGTAATCAGCGTCTTCTACATCACCTTCGTGCGCTGGAGGATCCGGCTCAGCAGTGGCTAGGCCGGCCTCATTCGCCGTGCACGCCGGGGTGAATCTCGTTGAACTGCGCGCTGTCCCAGTACCCGCGCTGGTACACGATCAGGCCGTCACGCACCCGGAAGAATCCGCAGCCGCGGAAGCCATCCGGGTCGATCCATTCGAGTGCGACCCACTCGCCGTCGGCGACAAGGTTGATGGGCTCGCAGGTGAGCGGTCCACCGGAAAAGGTCTGCCGATGGAACTTCTCGATCGCCGGACGCCCGACGACCGGTTCGAGCGGAATCTGATGGTTGACCGCGTCGTCGGCGTACAAGGCGGCGATACCCGCGGCGTCACCGTCATTGAAGCGATCAACCCATCGTTGGACGGTCTGACGAGTGCTCAACGCGGATTCCTTCATTCGCCGTGGATATCGAGTCCGTGCGCGGCGGCGAAGGCCAGCGCCTGGTCAATGTCGATACGCGCGCCGTGCAGTTTTGCGGTGGTCCACAACGTCGGATCGACCGTGGCGCCGCGCAGGTCGGCGTCGTCGAGCCGTAGATCCTGGGTTCTGGCGCCGCGCAAGTCCGCACGGCGCAGCACCGCCTTGCGCAGATCGGCGCCAACCAGGCTGGCCTCCCGCAGCCGGCAGTCCGATAAATCGACGTCGCGCAGATCGCAACCGCCGAGCACGGCCAGCGTGAAGTCCACCTCGACCAATTTCAGCGGACGCATTCGGCACTCGGTGAACACCGAGCCGAGCATGCTGCAATACCGAAACGTGCTGTGCCACAGAGAGGTACGGCGGAAGGTGCAGTTGCGAAAGGCCGAGTCGGCATGCTCCGACTCCGACAGGTCGACCCCGCTGAAGTCGCATTCGGTGAACACGACCTGTTCTGTTCGCAGCCTGCTCAGGTCATCGTCTCGAAAGTCGTGGCCGGCGAATTCCTTCGCGGTCCAGACTGTTTCGGCTGCGTCCACGCGGTCAGCCGCGCAGCGAGGTGAGACTGTTCAGCGCGTACTCGGTGACCGCGATCAGGGCGGCGGTCGCCGAGTGACGGTCACGAGCGTCGACGGTGATCACCGGGATGTCCTCCGGCAGCGCCAATGCCCTGCGCACCTCATGCGCCGGATGCCTTGGTGCACAGTCGAACTCGTTGATTGCGATCAGGAACGGCAGGTTTCGCGCTTCGAAGAGTCGACCGCGGCGAAGCTGTCCTGCAGCCGCCGGACGTCGACGAGGATGATCGCGCCGATCGCACCGCGGACCAGGTCGTCCCACATGAACCAGAACCGCCCTGGCCGGGACGCCTCCAGCAAGGACGCAGCGCGCCATCAAGCCAGCAACCTGGGCTGGCGCACCGAGCCGGAGCAGTGCCCGGCGTGCCGGACCAGGAAGCGGAAGGCGTCCTGAGCTGTGGGTTACTTGTCTTTCCGTCCGGGCCGCGGGGGTGGCGGCGGCGTGGCCTTGGTGGTCGGCTCGAACTTGCCGCCCTTCTTAGGGTCGTATGCGACCTTCTTGGACTCCGCCATGGTGATACCTCTCGTTTGTGCCACTACCGTCCACGGTATCGGAGGAACAGGTGACCAGGTGCAAGAACTGCGGTGAACCGATCATGACCCTCAGACCGTGATAGCCCGGATGCTCATGTGTGTGGTGTCTCCTTGACATCGAACGAAAGAGCCCCCGGGCGCTGATGGGCGCACCGGGGCGCCTGGTCGGGTCGGGGGCTTAGCGGAAGATATCCGGCCGGAAGCTGCCCCGGCACGTACGCGGACGAGAACGGATCGTTCGGGTGTCCGCTGTCGTGCGGGTTGTGGCCGATCGAGGAGTGCGTCAGGTCCGGCGTACCCCACTCGTCCTCCGGTGTCTGCCCGGTGGCGACTGTGGCGCGCCAGGTCTGGTCCAACAATCCCCGGGATCGGCTCAACAAGGAGATCCGCCGCACCGAAACAGCTCATACACTGAGCCATGCGGTACTGGTGGCACCGGCTGCGACGGCACCATGTCACGCGCATGGATCGGTTAACTTGTACGACGGTGAACTGCGACACCTGTCAAAAACAATGGATCGAATCGAGGGACTTCCTCGATCCGCCAGAGAATTTGTGGTAGTCCAGGGTCTTTCCCAAGGAGATCCCCTCGGCCACTGCCCGAGCTGCGGAGTCTCGAACGGGTCCACAGCTCGCGTGGATGCATCTGTTGACCTCGACAAACGTAACTTCCCCAAGACGCGCACGCTGAGAGGACACTGTTTTTGTTCAACGTGATGTTCTACTCGCCGCGCATCGCGCCAAATACCGGCAATGCGATCCGGATGGTTGCGGCAACGGGCTGCGAATTGCATCTGGTAGAGCCACTCGGATTCGACTTATCGGAACCCAAACTGCGCCGGGCCGGCCTGGATTACCACGACCTGGCTTCGGTCATCGTGCACCCGAATCTGGCCGCCGCCTGGGACGCCCTCGCACCGGCCCGCGTCTACGCGTTCACCGCGCACGCGACGACGTCGTTCGCCGAGGTGGCGTATCAGCCGGGCGATGTGTTGATGTTCGGTCCCGAGCCGAGCGGCCTGGACGCCGACACGCTGGCCGACCCGCACATCACGTCGCAACTGCGCATCCCGATGCTGGCGGGCCGCCGATCGTTGAATCTGTCCAACGCGGCCGCGGTCGCCGTCTACGAGGCGTGGCGCCAACACGGCTTCTTCGGAGCGGTGTGATTACCAGCTGTCCCAGTGCACGATGTCTTCGACCGGCAGCCGCTTCGCCGGCCGGAAGTCGGTGCCCTTGGTGTAGGCGATCGGGAAAAGCCCGCCCTGGCTGTACTTCTCGAACGGGATGCCGAGCACCTCGGCGGCCTGCTTCTCGCCGTCGCCGAGCAGGTGCAGTGTGGTGTACGCCGAGCCCAGCCCGCGAGAGCGCAACGCAAGCATGTAGCTCCACGCCGCGGGAAGCAGTGACCCCCAGTACGACGCACCAAGCTGCGGCGCGTCGTCGACGCGGCCTTCCAGGCACGGCACCAGCAGCCACGGAGCCTCGTGCATGTGCTCGGCCAGATACTCCGCCGACGAGACGACGCTGTCCCGTTGCTCAGCGCGGCTGTCGCCCTCGGGATATTCGGGTGGCGGCAGCTGGCGGTAGCCGTTGAAGTTCGTGCGATAGATGTCGGCGAGCGCCTTCTTCTTGTCGGCGTCCTCGACGAACACCCACTGCCAGCCCTGCTGGTTGGAACCCGTCGGCGCCTGAATGGCCAACTCGAGACACTCGAGAAGTACTTCATGTGATACCGGCTTCTCCAGATCGAGCCGCTTGCGTACCGAACGCGTGGTGGTTAGGACTTCGTCGACGGACAGGTTTAAGGTCATTTCGCGAGACTACATTCGACGCCATGACAGTCGAACTGACGCAAGCGGTTTCCCGAAGGCTCGAATCCGATCTCTACGGGTGGCTGACCACCGTCGCGAAATCCGGTCAACCGGTATCCCGGTTGGTGTGGTTCTATCTCGACGGGACGGATCTGATCGTCTACTCGATGCCGAACGCGGCGAAGGTCAGGCATATCAACGCGCGTCCGCGGGTGAGCCTGAATCTGGATTCCGCCAGCAACGGTGCCGGGATCATCATCGTGGGCGGCAGCGCGGTCGTCGACGAGGTCGGTGTCGACGGTCGCAAGGACGGCCCGTTTTGGGCGAAGTACAGGGAGGACGCCGAGCGGTTCGGGCTGACCGAGGGGTTCGCGGCGTACAGCACCCGGCTGAGGGTCGGCATCGACAAGGTCTGGACCACGCCCGCCTAGACCTGAGCCTCGTCGAAATTGCATCCACGGCTTGTCTCGCCTGCGGATTTCACAACCCTGGCCGCAATCTCAACGGAAGTCGCGGCTGCGGGATGCCACCCGTATGTCGAGCGTGCCCATCCGGTCGGCGACGACGGTGACCGCGCCGCTGGCGTTCTGCACCTGACCGCGGATCAGCAGCGCCGACGCCGTCTGCGCTAGCCTGCGTTGCCGCGCCGAAACCCCGGGCGAACACAAGATGTTCACCATCCCGGTCTCGTCTTCGAGGTTGATGAACGTCACCCCTTGCGCCGTCGCCGGCCGCTGCCGGTGCGTCACCGCCCCGGCCACCAGCACCCGGGTTCCGTCGGGCACCGAAAGCAGTTGGTCGGCAGGGACGACGCCCATGGCGTCGAGGTCCTCGCGGAGGAACTGCGTGGGATAGCTGTCCGGTGAGATGCCGGTTGCCCACACGTCGGCGGCGGCCAGTTCCAGTTCAGTCATGCCGGGCAGCGACGGGATGTGCGATGAAGACCCCACCCCCGGCAACCGGTCCGGACGCTGGGTCGCGGCCGCGCCGGCCGCCCACAGTCCCTCGCGACGGGAGATCCCGAAGCAGCCCAGCGCCCCGGCGGTGGCCAGCGCCTCGGTCTGCGGCACGCTCAGCTGCAGCCGTCCGGTCAGATCCAGCAGGGAAGCACACGGCCCGTTGGCTTTTCGCTCGTCGATGATCCGCTCGGCCAGTTCGTCGCCGATGTGCCGGACACTGCCCAGGCCCAGCCGCACCTCGAGCCCGGCGTTCTCCAGCGTGGCGTGCGCAAGGCTGGCATTGACATCGGGCCCGTGCACCGTGACGCCGTGTCGGCGGGCGTCGGCCACCAGCGACTGCGGCGAGTAGAAGCCCATCGGCTGCGCGCGCAGCAGTGCCGCGCAGAACGCCGCCGGATGGTGCAGCTTGAACCACGACGAGTAGAACACCAGCGACGCGAAGGACAGCGAATGGCTTTCCGGAAAACCGAAATTGGCGAAGGCTTCCAGCTTCTCGTAGATCCGGTCGGCCACCTCGCCGGTGATGCCGTGCCGTTCGCGCATGCCGTCGTAGAACCGGCCGCGCAGCCGCCGCATCCGCTCGGTCGAGCGCTTGGATCCCATCGCCCTGCGCAACTGGTCGGCCTCAGCGGCGGTGAACCCCGCGCAGTCGACCGCAAGCTGCATGAGTTGCTCCTGAAACAGGGGCACCCCCAACGTTTTCCGTAACGCGGGTTCCATCGACGGGTGCTCGTAGGTCACCGGGTCCAGGCCGTTGCGCCGCCGGATGTACGGATGCACCGAGCCGCCCTGGATCGGGCCCGGGCGGATCAGCGCGACCTCGACCACCAGGTCGTAGAACACCCGGGGCTTCAGCCGGGGCAGGGTGGCCATCTGCGCCCGCGACTCCACCTGGAACACCCCGACCGAATCGGCGCGCTGCAGCATCTCGGACACCGCGGACTCGGAGAGGTCCAGCCTGGCCAGGTCGACCTCGATGCCCTTGTGCTCGGCCACCAGATCGATGGCGTAGTGCAGCGCCGAGAGCATGCCCAGCCCGATC